>JALZDD010000801.1 GCA_030862715.1 Actinomycetota bacterium
ATGAGGTCATCGATCTTCTTGGCCTCGGCCGCGGCCCCGCCCTCGGTCGTGGTGGCGCCCTGGGTGGTGCCGGTCTCGGCGTTGGCGTCGTCGCCGTTGCTGTTGATCAGGCCGATGACGAAGGCGATGATCGCGACGACGACGGCCAGCGCGAGGACGATCAGGCCCCAGCGCTTCAGGTCGAGACCGCCAGGTCCCTTGCCCTGACCGCCCTGCGGCTCGTAGCGGGCGTCGTAGCCGTTCCCGTACGGGTCGTAGCCCTGCGGCGCCATCGGTGGCGGCGCGGGAGTGTTGGGCCCGCCGCCGACCGGCGGCTGCCCCACGAGGGTGGCGTCGGTGTAGGGGTTCTGGCCGTAGGGGTCACCGTACGGCTGGCCGAACTCGTCCTGGGACCGGTCCTGCGGCTGCCCGAAGGACTGCTCGTAGCCCTGGTCGTACGGCTGGTCGTAAGGCTGGCCATAGGGCTGGTCGTAGCCCTGGGACCACAGGGCCTGGTCCGGCTCCAGCTGCGGCGCGAGCGGGGCGTAGGCGGGGTCGCCGTACGCCGGGGCCTGCTGGCTCTGGTCGGGCTGGCCGAGATCGGGCTGACCGTCGTCGTAGCGCGACTCGGGCGCCGGGGCGTCGAACTGCGGCGGCGGCGGCGGCGCGAACTGCTCGAACTCGTCACGTGGACGGGTGCCCCCGCCGGTCTCCTCGTCGACGGAGTCGAACCGAGGGCTCATCGCGACCTGGGCGTTGTCCTGAGCCTGTCGAAGGGTCTCGTCCGGACGGATCGGCTCGGGCTGGCGTCGCTCGACCGGCGGCATCGCCTCGTGGGTCGCCTCGGGAACCGGACCGCCGAACTGTGGCGCGGGCTCGACGAAGGTCGGATGCTCCGCACTCTGGCGGTACGCCGCGGCCGGACGCTCCGGCAGCGGAGGCGCAGCCATCGGCTCCGGAGTCTGCGGGGCCTGCGGTTCCGGCATCTGCGGGGCGGGCGCAGGCGCCGGCGCGGGCGGCTCGGGCGCGCGCTCCTGTGCCGGCGGCCGCGTCGGGAGATCGGGGAGCGGAGTCGGTGCGGCCTCCTGTGCCGGCGGCTCAGGCACCGGCTCCGGAGTCGGCTCGGGGGTCGACTCGGGCTCTTCCGAGACCTTCTTGCGCTTGGGCAGGAAGAGCGACTGCGACTGGGAGGCGAGCTCCGGCTCGAACTTCGGCGTACGCGCCGCCAGCCCGAACAGGCCACCACCGTCCGAACCCGCCGGCGGCGGGGCCATGCCACCACCGAAGGCCGGCTGCTCACCGCTGGGCGCGGTCATGCTCAGCTGGGGCGCCATCGAGGCCCCCGGCGTACGCCTGACCTGCTCGAGCGGCAACGGGGCCGGCTCCGCGTCGGCCTCGGGCGCGGGCGTAGCGGCTTCCTGCCCACGCCTCGGCAACGACAGACCACCCTGCTCAGGATCGGCACCCCGCTGCGGCAGTCGCGGGGGAGCGACCGGCTCCGGTGCACCCTGCGACGGCGGCTGATGAGCGCTTCTGACGGGGGTCCCACAACCTGTGCAGAAGCGCATACCGGTGACGGCTGCACCGCACGAGGTGCACATGGACTCCATAGTCATGTCCGGGGACCTTACCGATGATCGGGTCGAGTCTCGAACCCTCGTGGTCCGCCAACTGGACACTCACGTCGACAGTGTGGGGACAGTGGACCCAAATACCCCCCACACCTTGGTAACACTCCGGCCAGCGTTTCGGATTCCGATGCACACAAGGGATACGGGCACCGGTAAGATCGGGCGCGGCCTGCGCAAACCCCCTTCCAGCGGGGTGCTCACTCGGGCCACGCCTCCGTAGCTCAGCTGGATAGAGCATCGGCCTTCTAATCCGACGGTCACAGGTTCGAATCCTGTCGGGGGCACCCAACGCACAAGGCTCGAACCTTGGCCCGAAGAATCAAGGGCTGGGGTTCGGGCCTTGTCGGCGTTCGCGGCCCAGGTGAGCGCGTCCGCGTTGACCTCGGGGTCGAGCAGCATCTCGAAGGGCCGGGCGTTCTCGACGCGGAGTTCGTCGTCCTCGTCGACGTAGACCTTGGTGAAGAACGCCTGGTTGCACAGCCGGCGGTTAGCGTCGTCGCAGCGGGCGTAGATGTCGGCGCAGTTCTCCAACAGGTTCAGGGCGTCGTCCAGGTGCGCGCGGGCGTCGGTGTACTCGCCGTGGTGGGCGTCGAGGCGGCGGTTCACCTGGTCGAGCTCGCCTGCGATGCGGTCCTGCTCTCGCTTGAGGACGGTGAGCGGGATCGCGTCGGCGTAGTGGGCTTGCAGGAGCCGGTCCTGCTCGTGCTCCAGTCGGTCGCGGTTGGCGGTGAGTTGGGCGAGCTCGTCGGCTTCGGCGGACATGAGTCGGTCGAACTCGTGGTGCAGCATCCCGGCCAGCGCCTCGCGTCGGGCCGGGGTGAGTTGGACGCGCTGGTAGTAGTCCTCGATCAGGTGCTCGACGTCCTCGATGAGGATGGCCTGCCGCGTGCAGTCGGTCCGCTTGGAGTGCCGGCCAGAGCACACGAAGTAGGGGTAGACGTTGCCGTGCCGGTTCTTCGCGTTCGAC
Organism: Actinomycetota bacterium; assembly: GCA_030862715.1. Next base: position 2,578 of record JALZDD010000801.1, read on the forward strand.
ACGATCAGACGCGATCCGCAGGCTCCGCAGTAGACGGTGCCTTTCAGGTAGTGGTCGTGAACCTGGGTCGCCTCGGATACGCTCTTGTGCGCGGTGAGGACGGACTGCACCTGGTACCAGACCTCCGCAGGGACCAGCGGTTCGTGCGCGCCCTTGTAGGCGACGCCGCGGTAGATCACGTCGCCCTTGTAGTACGGGTTCGTAAGCATCCGGTGTACCGACGACACGGCGAGCGGCTTGGACGGATGCTTGGGCGTCGGCAGACTGACCAACCCGCGCGAGGTCAGTTCTTCGTGGAGCTGGCTGACGGTCCAGTTCCCGGAGGCGTAGGCCTTGTACGCCCACTCGATCAACGGCGCCCGGTCGGGATCGAGCTGCACCGTGCGCACCTCACGGCCGAGCTCGTCGCGGGCGCGGACGTTGAGGTAGCCGATGGGTGCCTTACCGACCGTACCGCCGGTGGCGGCCTTCTGCGTCATGCCCTTGATGACCTCGGTGGCGAGGTTGCGGGAGTAGAACTCCGCGATCGTGGACATGATGCCGTGCAACAGCATCCCGCTGGGGGTCTCGTCGATGTTCTCCGTCGCGGAGACGAGCATGACCCCGGCTTCTTGGAGCGCGAGGTGAATGGTCACGTCGTCGGCGCGGTTGCGGGCGAGCCGGTCGACCTTGTGGACGATGCAGTACGCGACACGGTTTCGCTTGACGTACTGGATCATCCGCATCAGCTCGGGCCGGTCAGCCTTGCGGGCCGACTCTCCCGCATCGATGAACTCCTCCACGATGACCGCACCGAGCTGCTCAGCCTTGCGACGGTTGGCCTCGCGCTGGGCGGGAATGGAGAAGCCTTCGTCGGTACCGCCCTTCTCCGCCTGCTCCTTGGTGGAGACGCGCAGGTAGGACACCGCGAGCGCGGTGCCCTGGGGCGGGTCGATCAGACTGTGCACCGGGTCTGGGGTGCGCACGAACGCGGTACTCATGGTGGCCTGCTCTCACGAAATGTCGGCCCTCGCGCTCGGGCTGAACGCCCGAGGGGTGCTGATCGTGAGAGGAAACCCGAAGGCTCTAGGACTAGGCCGGAACGGCCACGTAAGCGCTGCCCGCCGGAGCGGGGTTTGAGACCACAACACCCCGTCGACGCGAGGCTTGCTTACGCTCGATTCTACCCGGACGCCCGTTCAGTGGCCATCGCCGGACGGTAGGTCTCCGGTACCGCGGCAGCGCGACGAGCGGCGCGCGATCGGCCAGTCTCCTGCAAGGCCAGCCGGATCAACACCTCGGCGAGCTTGTGCAAATCGGCATCCTCGCGATGTACCGCACGTACGGAGAACGAACGATCCTCATAGCGGCGCCGGTCGGTCTTCTTGACGTAGGTGCCCATCAGTCGTGCAGCTCTCCGGTGTGAGGGTCGAGGCCGGCGTAGAACTCGTCCTCGGCTTGCTGGCGGGCAGCGACGTCATCGAGGACGAACTGCACGAAGTCCTCGTCGCGGTTGACGATGATCCGGTCCTCGACGGGCTCGGCCGCGTTTTCGCCGGGCCAGACGGTCTGCCGGGTGGGCCGGTCGCGGTCGAGCCGGGTGCCGCAGGCGGCGACCCAATCGCGCAGCCGCTGGCGGGCGTCGGCGAAGTCGCGGTGCCAGCCCAGCGGTGCGGAGGCGTTCTGCTCGCTGTCGTAGGCGGCCAGCCAGTGCAGGTGCAGGGCCGAGAGCTCCCAGACGAGTTCGGGGTGACGGTGCCAGAACGGCGGCACCACCGATGCGGGCAGACCGTACGTCGTGCGGAGCCAATTGACCCACTTGTTCAGCTCCAACCACTCGGCCTCAGCCTCCTCGCTCGTCAGAAGGTTCCAGTTGATCGGGTGCGGCGGCTCGGGCAGCAGCGGCCCGTCGAACGCGTCCGGCTCCTCGACCAGGTCCGGCTCGTCGGTCTCAGCGGAGGTGTCGTGCTCGTTCATCACGGTCACCGCCGCTCAGAGCCCGAGCGCCGGTGCGGCGCTGCCGGCGTCGCGGCGCGCCCCGGAATCGGCCGTCTGACCCGCGGCTTCTTGCGTGACGGCTGCCTGGCGGCGTGTGCGGTCGACCTCGTAGCGGGTGCGGGCGAGGTCGTGGCCGAGCTTCTTTGCCACGAACTCCTCGGCCTTGACCACCCCGCCCTCCGGGGTGGTGCGGTCGTATTCGCGGACGTAGCCCTCGGCGACGAACTTGTCGCCTTTGGTGAGCCGGTCGTGGGCGCGCTCGGCGGTCTTCTTGAACGCCACGAGGTCGTGGAAGGTCGTCTCGGTCTGCGTGAACGACCCGTCGTCCTCGCGGCGGTAGTGCTCCTGCCCGATCTTGACGTACAGGCGCGCGTCGCCGCGCTCGGTGTAGGTGAGCTGCGGGTCGGAAGCGATGAACCCCGAGAGGGATTGCTGCGTGTGGAGAGCCATCGGACTGTCCTCTTTCTGACATCGGCGGGCGGCCCCACGGCCCGGGGCCGCCCTTGTGTCAGGCAGGTGCGCCCGGCTCCTCCAGCGGACGACGTTGCAGCAGCGCCTCGATGCCGGCCCTGTCGGCGCGCAGCTCTTTCGCATCCGGGCGGTCGGTCCAGGTCTGCATCGTCGTGACGATGGGCGGTGCGGAGCGGAGCATGACGAGCGCGGTCCCGAACGGTAACGTTCTGATCGTGTCGGGCGGCATGATCGGTACCCGGCGGATGGAGCGTTGCGCGGAGCGGGAGCCGTGGTCTCCGACCGTGGTGGAGTCGGTCACCTCGTCGCGTTCCCCGATGAGGGTGGTCAGGTCGTGCAGGTCCTTGGAGTTCGACGCCCCACCGAGGATGATCTTGACGATCGAGGCGTCCCAGATCGCCCCGGCGGCGTTCTCCGACCACTTCTCCCGCGCCTGCGCGAGGCTTTGCAGCACGGGCATGGTCGTGATCCCGGTGCCGCCGCCTTCGGCCATCAACGTCGGCAGCGACGGCAAGGGCGCGAGGTTGCCGACCTCATCAAGGGCCAGCAGCAGCGGCGGGTCCAGGCGCGCCCCGGCACTGCGAGCGGCGATGCGGCGCGCGGCCTCCACGACGTCCTCCACGAACGCCGCCACCAGCGCCGCGGAGTTGTTGGCGCCGGCCCCGGTCGCCAGCAGGTAGAGCGTGCCTTTGGCGCGCAGGAACGCTTCGGGGTCGAAGTCCTCGCCCTCGCGAGGCGACACGGCATCCAGCACGCGCGGGTCCGCCAGCGCGGCCAGGGCGAGGGAGACGCCTTGCCAGATGGAGTCGCGGGTGCGGGGGTCGGAGTCGATCATCGCCTGCAACGACTCCGCCCACCCCGTCGCAGCATTCGGATTCGCCGTCAGAATCGCCACCGCATCAGCGGCAGCGGATGGATCGAGCGTCCACCGGAACAACTCGCCAGGCGGGCGACGGTCGAGGGCTGCGGCGTGGAGCAGGGCTTGGAGTGCGGTGCGGGTCTTGCCCTCCCAGAATCCGCCGCCTTCGACGCCTCCGGCGGACAGGCCGGTGCCGGCGGCGAGTCCGGTGGCGCGGATCATCGCGGTCAGCGGGTCCTCGCACCCGCGGATGGGCGACCACCGCAATCCTGCGGGGACGCCTTCGGCGAGATGCTGGGGGTCGAACACCGCGACCGGCCCGACCCTCTCACGGGCGCGGAGGGTCGCGGTGAGGTTGTCGGGCCTTGTTGATGTGGTGACGACCGCGCCGGGCGCGTCGAGGATGGTGTTGATGACGATGTGGGCGCCCTTGCCGGATCGGGGTGGGCCGATTAGCAGGATGGAGTCTTCGGCGCTCGCCCACACGCTTTTGCCGCGCGAGGTGCCGATCCGGTAGCCGACGTCCTCCGGCGCTGGCTTGTCGAGCGAGGGGCGTAGGTGCGCGGCTCGGCGCAGCAGCGCGGTCTCGGATGCGGCTTTTGTGACCTCGGTGCGGGTGGCGATGCCGGGGATGCGGTAGGGGTCGTTCTTGGCCTGTCGGCCGTGCTCGCGGAAGAACCGCCACGCCCACCACCCGGCCGAACCCGCGGCGAGGATGAGGACGGCGGCGGCGATCCAGTACGCGACGACGTTCAGACCGGGTGCGCCGAGGGCCACCGCCGGGTCGCCGGGGTTGAGCAGCACGCCCAGCCCGGCCTCGACTCCGCCGGCGGGCTGGCCGATGCCGGTGATCCATGCGGCGAGGGAGCCTGCGCCCCGGAGGATGGCGGCGAGGATCGCGGCGCCGGTGAGGACGCCGATGCCGAGGTTGCTCAGCTCGTCCCCGAGCGATCCCGCAGGCCTCGGGGTGGTCATTCGGGGCGTCCGATCGTGAGCGTCCCGGAGACGCGGCCGAGCAGGATCACTTCTCGGGTCGGGCTTGCTGCGAGTTGGTCGGCGGTGAGCAGGCCGCGCATGGTGCCGTCCGGGGCGGCATCGCCGTGGGCGATGACGACGGCGATCGCCACGTCCTCGCCCGGCACGAACCCCTCCCCGTGCAACGCGACCAACTCCGCCACTGGCTGACGTGCTGGCACCTCGGGTACGGGGTCGGGCTCTGACTCGGCGCGGCGGCGTCTGCTTGGGGTGATGATGTCGGTGAACGTGCTGCCGTCCGCCTCTCGCACCTCAACGCGCACCGGCGAGCGCCGTTGTTCGGTGATCTGGTCGAGCACGGCGGCGAAGTCCTCCCGCCGCCACGGCGGCGCGAACGGCTCCGGCTCGAACGGCACCCCGTCGACGGTCACGGTCATGTGACCGTCGTCCGCGATCGTGATGGCCACGTGCGGGAGCACGACCGGCACCGCGCCGTCTTCGTCACGGTGCGGGGGCGTGGGGGCGGTGGCGCGCTTGTAGCGGGGCCGGGCCATCACGCCTCACCGCCCGCTGTGGGAACCGTCAGCGAGGCTGACGGTTCGTCACCCTCAGCGGTGAACTTCCCGGGCTCGGCGGTCATGCGGCCGGTTGTGTCAAACGCGGCGAGTTCGGCGGGGTGGAGCTGGTGCTGCACGACGAAGGATCGGTCTTTGATCCGCCACAGTCCCTGCCCGGTGCCCAGGCCGGGAAGCAGCTTCTGCTCGGTCCCGGTCAGGCCGAGCGCGGTTGCGGTGGAGCCGAGCTGGTCGGCCTCCTGCCGGTAGACGATCCTGGTCTCGGCGTTCGCGAGCAGCGACGACGCTAGGGCGCGCATGGCGGATCCCTGGTCGCCGACGTTGTCGAGGTCGGAGAGCTTGTGGAAGATCAGCATGTTCGCGATCCCGAAATGCCGTGCCAGCCGCCACTGGGCATCCATGCGTCGCAGCAGCGACGGGTAGGCCATCAGGCGCCATGCTTCGTCGTAGATCACCCAGCGTTGCCCGCCGTTCGGGTCGGACAGCGCCGACTCCATCCACGCCGAAGAGCACGTCATCAGCACCGAGATCAGGGTGCTGTTCTCCGCGACGCGGGAGAGGTCGAGGGACACCATCGGCAGGGACGGGTCGAACCTGACCGTGGACGGGCCGTCGAACAGCCCTTGGAGATCGCCCGCGACAAGCCGGCGCAGGGCGTGGCCGACGAGTCTCCCATCTTCCGCGAGTCTCCCGTCCGTGTCGTCGGCCGAGCTTGGGGTGAGGATGCGGTCGACGACCATCGGCAGGATCGGCACCTCCGCCGAGCGCACTGCGTCTTGGAGGGCGAGGTCGATCGCGGTGTGCTCCAACGGCGTGAGCGCCCGGTCCAGCACCGTCTCCGCGAGTGCGCCGATGAGGTCGCGGCGGCGCGAGGCGACCTGCATCGCCCACTCCGCGTCCGACACCGTGGACGGCCTGTGGCCTTCGTCCAGCGGGTTGAGGCGGTTGCGGAGGCCATGACCCAGGATGATCGCGCGTCCGCCGACCGCTTCCGCGACGGCGGTGTGCTCGCCCTTCGGATCGCCGGGCACGTAGACGCGCCGCCCGAACGGGAGCGAGCGCGTGTAGAGCGACTTCGCCAGGCTCGACTTGCCGGAGCCGACGATGCCGGCCAGGACAACGTTCGGGGCGGTGATGATCCCGCGCCGGTACAGCACCCACGGGTCGTAGACGAACGACCCGCCGGAGTAAAGGTCCTGACCGACGAAGATGCCCTCGGGCCCGAGGCCGCCTTCGGCCAGGAACGGATACTGCCCGGCCAACGTCGCGCTCGTGTCCTGATGCTTGGGGAGCGACCCGGCGTGCGCAACGCCGCGGGGCCCGGCTCACCGGCGGCGGGTAGGTAGGTCGTGCCGCGCCGTTCGGCCTGCTCCACCTCCCACCGCGCCTTCGCCTCAGCCTTCCGTGTCTCGCGGGCGGTCGTCTCGATCCGGGTCGCGGCCTGCCGACGGGCCTTGCGCGCCCGGCGCCGTTCGCCTTCCGGGCCGACGAGCACGGCGGTGTGCAGGCGACCGTCGTCCTGCCCGGTCACAGCGCCAACCCCCGTCCCTGCACGGAAGTGGCACCGGCGCGGCGGGTGAACCAGTCGCCCGTACTCTGCTCTCGACTCGCTGGGCGGGCGAGCCGGGAGGCGGCATGCGCTGGCCCCCGCACCGATACCGCGGATGGAACCGCATTGGGTGCGGGGGTTGGGGTGTCGATGCCGAGGAGTGCCGGGTCGGGCAGGGCGCCGTGCTCGCGCAGCAGCGAGACGTGCCCGAGGAACGGACTGTAGGTGAGGGTGTAGACGTCTCGGGTCGCCACCTTGTCGAGCACCCCGGCCGGGGGCTCGTCGTAGACGTAGCCGTTCTCGAGCGCGTCCTGCACAGTCTCCTCGCCGTAGTCGAACCCGGCCAGGTGCTCGATCGCCGCATCCGTGCCCTCCCGGTCAATGAGGTCCAGCACCTCGTCGGCCTCGGAGCCCTGGAGGAACACGACGCTGACCCACCGCACGCCCGCCGCCTCCCCAACGGCGGGAGCAGGGGGCTGCGGGCCGTGGTCGGCCAGCTCGCTCAGGGCGTCGACGTTCTGCCGGGCGGCCTCGGCGGTCCACTCATCGAACGCCCCCTCGTATGCCGTGCCGCTGTTCGTGGCGTGCTGGTGCGCGTCCCCTGCGGCACTCAGGTAGGCGGCGAGGTCGCGCAGCGCCCGCTCCGGCGAGACCGGAGCGCCGGCCCCGGTGAACAGGTCCCGCCCCTGGATGCTCTGCCCGCTGTCCCGGTGCTCAATGAGGTAGACGTAGCGCTGGTGCTCGCCCAGCGGCTCGTCGGGCCACACCGTCAGCATGAGCGCCCCGGCCTGCACGCTCGTACGCCCGGCCTCCGCGTCTATGGGGCCGGGGGCGGGGTGCCAGGCGATGCGGCCGGAGTGCTGTGAGGCAGCGTCGAGCCGCGCTTCCACGCTGTCGAGGAGGGTGCCGGCCTGGTGCAACTCGTCTGCGGCGGCGAGGGCCGAGGCCGCGCCGGCAGCCTGGTTCCCGGCGTCATCGTATGCGCGGGCACGGGGAGCGATGTGCGTGGCGGCGAGCTGGTCGAGCACTTGCCGCAGCGACCGGACCCCGGCCAGCAGTTCCCCGAGCACCGGGTAGGTCTCGGCGGGGTCTTCGAAGGTGCGGGTGGCGTGGGCGAGACCACGCAGCGCGGCGGACGCCTCCATCGCATCCTCCACGGGGTTGTCGAAGGTCGGCATGATCGGGACTCCTCACAGAATGGGTGGTAGCAGGAAGGTGCGCCCGTGGGTCAGACCGGGCGGCACAGCGGCAGCGCGGTCGCGGTGAACGCCTGGGCTTGCTGCCCGACGAGGCGGCGGGTCTCGCAGGACGCTTGGATCGCGGCCTGCTCGACCGCGGCGACCGCGGCATCGAGCTCATCCACGGTCGGCGCGGAGACGGCCACGAGGCCGGAGACGCGCAGCACGCCATGCCCGGCGGTCAGGTCCGCCTCCTGTTGCAGCACGTCGTCCAGCTCGGCGCTGGTGGCGGCGTCCTCGATCTGCCCGATCTTGCGGCGCTGCGCGGCGTCGCTGATGAGCTCGGTCTTCTTCTTCCGCAGGTCCCGCGCCGCTTGATCGGCACGGACCGGGGTGTAGTGGAGGGCGAGGGTGCGGAGGATGCCGTTGGACAGCACGAGCGGGGCGAGGAACCCCGGATACACCTGCGAGCGGGGCCACTCGCTGATCCACAGCACGGCGTGGAAGGCACTGTCAGAGCGCAGCCGGTCCCACGTCTCGGTGACCGCGACCGGCCCGGCTGTCGCCAGGTCCCGCCCGAGGTCGCCGTGCCGCTCCAGCGCGGGCGCGGCGGCCGGGTCGTAGGCGGAGCGCAGGATGACGGCGACCTCGCCGGGCGTCAGCCACCCGGTCGAGGTGAGTTCTGCCGCGCGCAGCGCCGTGGTGAGCGTGGTCATCTCCTGTCGGAGCACCGCGGCGGCGCCGCGCATCCCGCCACCGGACGTCCTGATCTGCCGGCTCGCGGACTTCATGTCCAGCGCCAGGCTGATCGTGGTCGCGTGCCGTTCCCCGGCGGGTCCGGCGCGCTCGATGAGCTCGGCGTAGGTGGTCGCGGCCCAGGAGCCGTCGTCGGTGCCGTGCGTGCGCCACCACTCCGCCAGCCCCGTGCCGGAATCCGGGAGGGTCCGCTCCGAGACCTGGATGCGGGCGATCCTGCCGGATCGGCAGGCGGCGGCGAGGACGCGGCCCCAGCCGGAGACGCGGCGCTGCTGCTCGCCCGGGTCAAGCAGGACGAACGCGGGGTGGGAGACGCCGAGGATCGCGGTGAGGGTCTGGGCGTGCGGGTCGTGGATCATCGCCGCCCCGGTCTCGGGATCCTCCCACTCCCGCAGCGGCGCCGCCTCACCCGGCAGGGCGAGGGTCCCGGCGGGGCGGGGTTTGACGACGCGGCGCCGGTAGATGAGCTGCCCCAGGTACGTGCGAGTTACCCAGCGGGTGAGGATCGGCGCCCACTCGATCACCTTCCGCCCGCCGACCGGGATCACCGCCAGCAGTGCGCAGGTGGCCCAAATGGGGGCGGTCCAGGCGAAGGCCGGGCCGCCGCCGAGGTAGAGGGAGAACACGACTGTGAGCACGGCGATGCCGAGGACGATGAGTTGCGGCAGGGACAGGCCGAGCATGATGCCGCGCTTGGTCAGGCGGGAGAACTGCACCGCCGCCAACGGATAGTCACTGTTCGTGGTCGCGGACATCGTCGATCAGCCCTTCCCGGTCGGCTTGGATGACGGAGGCGGCGGGTCCGACCGTCGCCGAGGTGCAGGCGACGACTCCGCCGAGCCCGCGGGCGGCCCCGACGACGACGGCGAAGCCGGTGCAGCCGAGGGCGGCGTCGACGGTGCGGGCCGCGGTGGCGGGGTGCCCGGCGATGCCGGCACCGGCGGCGGGGATGCCTGCTCCGCGGCGGCGCCTGCCTGGCTGTCAGCGGCCCCGCCGACCGCATTCCCGGCCTTCGGGCCAGCAGTCGCCGCGCCCTTCACCACCGCACCGCCGACAACCACCGCAGCACCCACAGGCCCGGCAGCGGCACCAGCACCCGCAGCACCTGCTCCCGCGGTCCCAGCCCCGGCGCTCGCACCAGCGCCTGCCCCGGCTCCGGTTGAAGGCGCGGCAGCTCCCGTGCCGGCTCCCGCACTGGCGGGAGCCGCAGATGAACTGGGCGGTGGCGTCAGGCCACTACCGCCTCCGCCGCTTGGCGGTGTGCTGCCGGGGTCGGAGCCGCCGTCGAGGACTTTCTTGGCTGTGTCGGCCTTCGGTGCCGACGGCACCGGCACGGGCCGGTTCAGCGCGGACTTCGCCTCCTGCTCGGAGGACATCGCGTGGTACATGTCGAACCCGACAAACGACAGGAACTTGTACGTGATGTACGGGGCGAACGCGGCGATGAACATCAGCACGACCCCGGCTATCGGATCGGAGATGGAAGCCAGGTCTGCCTCGATCGGTGCTGAGACTTGCCCGATCGCGACGAGGAAAATCACGACGAGGACGAGCTTGGAGAAAATCAAGGCGATCACGAACGTCGCCCATTTGGCGAACCAGCCCTTGGTCGCATCCCACGTCGCCCCGGCCAGGGCGACCGGGCCGAACACGATCGCGACCAGCAGCAGTGCCTTGCGGATCAGCAGCGAGAACCACACGATCGCCGCCGCGGAGATGGCGAGGCCGGCGAGGAAGATCGTGATGATTGCGCCGACGCCGGGCGCGGCGATGTTGATGGTCGCGAGCCCGGTGGCGAGGAGCCCGATCTGGGTCCCCATGTCTTCCATCGTGTTGCCGGTGGCCTGCACGATCCCGACCGCGAGCTGGTCGGTCACTTCCAGCAGCAGCGCGGTCAGCGTGATGACCAGGAACGACCCGAGCACGGACTTGGCGAGCCCGAGCGCGGCGCGGGACAGGGCGGTCGGGTCGCGGTGGATGAGCCCGGTGATGAGCTGCAAGCAGAAGAAGATCAGCATGATGAACACGGCGACGCCGAACAGGACGTTGTAGACGCCCACGTACTCAGGACTGGTGATGTCCACGAGGGTCGTGGTGTCGAACACCCACCAGACGGCCTCGAACAGCCACGCCGCAGCGCCCGCCATCGCCTGGGCGAGCCAGTCGAACGGCGCCGCGATCAGGGAGGCGGTGGCCTCGCCCACGGCATCGCACACAGTGGAGATGACCGGGACATCGCAGACGCTCACCGCACCCACCCCCACGGGTGGGAGTCATATCGGGTGGTCATCAGACGGCCTGCCCGACGCCCCAGAAGAAGTTGATCAGCGTCACCGCGGCGCCGCAGATGATCGCCGCCCCGCACGACACGAGGACACCGACCTTGCCCCGGCTGGCGAGGTGCGGGTTCGAGGAGTTGGCGCCGAAACCCCAGACGATCGCGCTGACGATGAGGGCGAGGACGGAAAGGATGAGGCCGACGGTCATGACGGCGCCGACGATGACGCGCAGTTGCTCGATGCCCGGAAGGCCCGAGCTGTTGGGGTCGATGTCGATCACGGGATGCTCCTGACTGGTCACAAGAAGGGGTTCTCGTCCGTCAGGTGCACCCCGAGACCCCCCGAAACGTCAGGATCGTCAGCCTCGGTCGGTGGAAGTTCACGCTGCCGTCATTGCCCTCACATCGATACCTGTGGTCGAGGGCTGCGCGCTTCCTGCAGTGCCCTGGCTGAGCGCCGTGACACGATCACGCCAGATGGAGCCTGTCACCTCGCGGCATCACGCGAAGCGTTTGAGATTCAGGGCACTACACGACGTTCAGTGACGCTTCGGCATATATCGATGCTGGGCGTGGGTGGCGACCTTCACGGCTGCGGAGCTGGCGGGGAGGAGCACCGGTCGTTGAGGCTCATGGAGGGAACTCACCTGTCAAGCAAGTCGACTGCCAATCCGCAGGCGCGGTCGAAGGGCTGTCGCAGGGTGTTCATGCCCGCGGCGACAAGTGCGCCTTCATGCAGGAGCATGAGCGATTCGGCGATGGCACGCTGTCGACGATCGTCCTTGCCGCGCGCGTCGGCCACGATAGAGACGAACAGCTCGAGCATCCATCGCTTCTGACCGACGATCACCGGGTAGGCAGGATGTGTGGGATCGCTAACCTCGGCGTGCGCGTTGATCATTGAACACCCCTTGCCGCCCCGCTCCGCCGTCCACGCCGCGGACGCATCGAACACCGCACGCAGCCGAGACCGCGGATCCGGCCCTGCCTCGTCGAGCTGCGATGCGAGGAACTCCCGCCACCGGCGATCTCGCGCGGTCAGATACTCCACGACAAGGCGCTCCTTGGAGCCGAACCTGTCGTAGAGGGTCTTCTTCGTCACTCCCGCCCGCTCGGCGATTGCCTCGACCCCGACAGCATGGATGCCGTGGGCGTAGAACAGGTCTTCTGCCGCGTCCAGGACAGCACGCGCCTTCGGGGTCCAGTCGATGACGAGATCACTCATGCTCCGACTATACCGCTCTGTATACTCAAGGCATGAGTAAACCGAACGGTATACACCGTCATGCTGTCGTCTCTCTCTGCCTGGGAGCGCTTTTCGTGCTGTGCTGGTCCTCGGGGTTCATCGGCGCAAAGCTGGGGGCATCCGATGCGCCCGTGACGACCGTGCTGATGTGGCGGTTCCTGCCGCTCGCGCTGCTGCTGGCTCCGCTGCTGCTCACGGGACGCGCCCGAGCTTCCACGCCCCGGGGCGAGTTCGCCCGCCAGATCACGATCGGGGCTCTCTCTCAGTCCGGATACCTTCTAACCGTGTACTGGGCCATCGGGCTGGGCGTCAGCACCGGCACAACCGCGCTCATCGATGGCATCCAACCCCTCGTGGTCGCTGCCCTCGTCGGCCCGATTCTCGGCGTCGCCGTCCGCGGCAGACAGTGGATCGGGCTGCTGCTTGGCCTGGCCGGTGTTGTCCTCGTGACGTGGGCGGACGCGACCTCGCCGGCGACCCAAGCGCCGCTGTGGGGGTATGCAGTGCCCTTCGTCGGCATGCTGAGCTTGGTGGCCGCGACCTTCCTCGAACGCCGATCAACTGCCTCGATCCCACCACTGCGATCCCTGGCGATTCACTGCCTCACATCTGCGGTCATCTTCACGGGTCTCGCTCTGGCGACCGGCACGGCCGTCCCTCCGGTATCCGCGACGTTCTGGACAGCGATGAGCTGGCTGATCGTGTTATCCACGTTTGGTGGCTACGGCCTGTATTGGCATCTGCTCCGAAGGGTCGGCGTCACCCAGGTCAACACCTTGATGTTCCTCGTCCCGCCTGTCACCACGCTTTGGGGTGCGGTCATGTTTGATGAGCCGCTCACCCCCGTCACCGTCCTCGGCCTCGCATTCGCGCTTACGGCGGTCTGGCTCGTTACGCGTACGTCGAAGACAGCGCACGAGCGAAACGTCCGCAAGCCCCGGCACTGAACACACCCGGGACCAACGCGCACTCCAGCCGCCCTGCCAGCTCGGTTGTACATACACGCGAATGGCCCCCGCAACACCATCGACCAGCTCGATGAGGCCCGGCGGACCGCGCCGATCGCCGCCGTGCAGAACCTATACAACCTCGCCGCTCGTGACCACGATCCGGTGCTCGATCACACGGCGGCCGCGGGGATCGCGTTCCTTGCCGTTCTTCCCTCTCGCTATCGGTGATCTCGCGCGAGACGGCAGCCTCGTCGAGACGGTCGCGACCGCCCTCGACGTCACGCCTTCTCAGGTGGCGCTGGCCTGGCTCCTGCACCGTGCACCGAACGTGATCCCGATCCCCGGCACCACCTCCCTCACACACCTGGAGGAGAACCTCGGCGCGAGTGACGTCACCCTGAGCGAGGCCCAGTTCCAGCGCGTCACCGACTCATCCCGCGCCGCCGTCGCGAACAAGTGAACGCACGGCGCTCCCAACGCTGGACCCGACCGGTGGATGAGCTGCCGATGCGCGCCGGTGCCGCACAAGACCGGCGGGGAAGACGACCATAGGCGATCTGGCAGGCTTGCTCCTCACGGCCGCACCGCTATATCCCGCGTCGCTACAGGTTCAGTAACCGCTCTGCCACGGACGGCAAGGTCGTCACACCATCCTCGGCGAGGAAATGGCCCGCACCGGGAATGCTGATCGTCTCCGCCTGCAGCGACTCCCCGAGCGCCAACGTGTGCGCGGCAGGGACATAGGCGTCGTTGTCGGAGAGCAACACCGTACGGGCACCAGTGCAAGCAGCGGTTCGCTCAACATCAGGACGGACCGCGGTGAAGGGATCGAGCTCCGGCAGAACCGGCAACGGGGAGACGAACCCGGCCACAGCAACCAACGCGCCCAGCCGCCAGTCGCCCGGAACGCGATCCAAAGCGTGCAGCGTCGTCACCCCGCCGAGGCTGTGCGTGACGATCCCGGTCCGCTCATCGGGGATACCGACCGCGCGGCCAACTGCGGTGATCCATCGTTCGAGGTCCGGGGATTCCGAGTTCGGAAGCGCCGGCACACGGACTGCGATCCCTTCGTTCTCCAGGCTTCTCGCGAGGGAGCCGAACCAGTGGTCCGCGGGGGTTGCGGAGTACCCGTGAACGATGACGACGCGCGAAAGACCCATGAACGGTACAACGACGACTCCGGCCATCGGGATTCCGCTGTTGCGGCCCGTTACAACCGGGTGCCGACGTCTAGCAAGAAGTTCAGCCACGCCACGCCAGCCCCCGCGAGAGCGGCGGCACCGACCGCGACGAACAGGCCGCCCCTGGCCTTGGTAGCGGCCTGGTAGTTGCCGCTGGAGGAAGCGATCGCCCAGATGATGGCGCAGACGATGAGCATGAGCACGGCGGTGACGAGCACGAACATGAGCAGCGCGCCCACGATGGCGCGGAGGTCGGCGGCGCCG
>JALZDD010000805.1 GCA_030862715.1 Actinomycetota bacterium
CGCAAGGGCGCCCTGGTGGCCGGCTACCCGTCAGCGCTCGCTCCCCCGTCGCGCACCACGGTCGACGTCTCCAGCGTCTCGCCCACCAAGGGCGTGCTCCAGGTGGCGCTGACCGCGAGCTGCCGGAAACCCTGCGACGTACTCCGTCACTACCGGACCCGCCTCGCGCAGCACGGTTTCAAGGAGGTCACGACGACGTCGGTCGAGAACACCCCGGCGATGTCGCTGAACCGCGGCGACGAGACCGTGAGCGTCACGGTCACCCACACCGGCCGCCGCAACGTCGAGTTCACCCTCTACTCCGTCCTCCGCACGAAGACCTGAGCGCCGGTGTACCTCTCTCTCAGCGACCGACCCACCACGGGTGCCGAGCCGCGGCAGACAGGCGGGCGGGTCTCCCGGACCGTCGTCACCCTCGGCATCGTCAGCCTGCTGACCGACATCTCCTCGGAGTCGGTGTCGGCGATCCTGCCGCTCTACCTGACCGCGGTGGTGGGGCTCTCACCGGTGGCGTACGGGCTCATCGACGGGCTCTACCAGGGCGTCTCCTCGCTGGTACGGATCGCGGCGGGGTGGGCGGCCGACCGCACCGACCGGCCGCAGCCGGTGGCACTGGCGGGCTACGCGATGAGCGCGGTCGCGCGGCTCGGACTGATCTTCGCCGGCGGCTTCGGGACGATCTCGGCGGCGATCTCATTGGACCGGGTCGGCAAGGGCGTACGCACCGCTCCGCGTGACGCGATGATCGCCGCGTCCAGCGACCCGGCGCACCTCGGCCGCAGCTTCGGCGTACACCGGGCGCTGGACACGATCGGGGCCACCCTCGGGCCGCTGCTGGCGTTCGTGATCCTGTGGCGGATCGCCGACGGCTACGACACCGTCCTGGTCGTCTCGCTCGGCTTCGCGGTGCTCGGGGTGGCGACGATGGCGTGCTTCGTGCCGTTCCGCACCGGCGCCGTACGCCGGGTGACTCCTCGCCGCAGCGAGCCGCGCGCCAAGGCGCCCACGGTGCGCTGGCGCACCGTGCTCACGCCAGGTCTCGCGCGGGTGACCGGTGTGTCCGCCGCGCTCGCCCTGCTGACCATCGGTGACGGGTTCGTCTACCTGGCGCTGCTGGAGACCGGCGGCTTCGCGGCGCAGTGGTTCCCGGTCCTCTACGTCGGGACCAACCTCGCCTACCTCGCCCTGGCCGTCCCGATGGGCCGGCTCGCGGACCGGGTCGGACGGGTCAGGGTCCTCGTGCTCGGCCATCTTCCGCTCGCGGCCGCCTACCTGTGCGCCGCAACCGGGTCAGGGATGCTCTGGACGACGTGCGCCGCGGTGCTCCTCCTCGGCGTCTTCTACGCCGCGACCGACGGCACCCTGGCGGCAGTCGCCGGACAGCTGGTCCCCGAAACCGTACGCGCCAGCGGCATCGCCACCGCCCAGACCGCGGTCGCCCTGTCTCGGCTCGTCGCGGCCACCGGCTTCGGTCTCCTCTGGTACGCAGTCGGCCCCCGGGTCGCGATGCTCGCGGTCTGCGTGGTGCTGGTCGCCGCGATTCCGGCCGGGCTCGCGGTGTTGCGCAGGGCGGTGCGATGACGACGTTCTGGGCCAAGCAGCGCACGACCGTCTTCGGCGCGATCGTCGTGCTCGTCACGGCCGGCGTGACGGCGTACGCCCTCTCCGCGATCGCGGAGAACGACCGGCGTACGTCCACGGCGACCGCGGCGACGACCACCTCCCTGGCGCAGGTGGAGAAGGGACCGAGGATCCTCTTCCAGCACACCGGACGCGACGCCGACTACGGCCACGTCGGCGCGGTGGCGCTGGCCGACCCCGGCGGCGCCCGGGCGCTCACCGACCTGAGCTGTGACCGGGTCTACGCCCAGGCGAAGTCGATCTCCTGCCTGACGACCGAGCGGGGCGTGGTGAGCCGCTACCGGGCCACCGACCTGGCGACCTCGAGCCCGGGGAAGGCATGGCGGGAGGTCGACGGGGCCGACCTGCCCGGGCTGCCCAGCCGCACCCGCATCTCCCCGGACGGCAAGCTCGTCGCCTCGACGGTGTTCGTCAACGGCGACTCCTACATGGTCAGCGGGTTCTCGACGCGCACCCTCATCCGCCGGATCGGTGGAGCGGGCTACGGGGACCTGGAGAAGTTCAAGCTGGTCGTCGACGGCCGCCGGGTCGCCCCGGTCGACCGCAACATCTGGGGCATCACCTTCGCCGACGACGACCGCACCTTCTACGCCACCGTCGCCACGGGCGGGCGGACCTACCTGGCCCGCGGCGACCTCACCGAACGCTCGCTGACGACGATCGCCGACCACGTCGAGTGCCCATCACTCTCCCCCGACGGCACCCGGATCGCGTTCAAGGAGGCCGACAAGGACGGCACCCGGTGGACCCCCGCGGTCCTCGACCTCGCCACCGGCCGGCGCACCGTGCTCACCGGCGAGACCCACAGCATCGACGACCAGATCGAGTGGCTCGACGACGACACCGTCCTCTACGGCCTGGAGCGCGAGGGCGAGCCGGTCAGCGACGTCTGGGCACTCGACACCAAGGCCTCCGCGACCCCTCGCGTGCTCGTCTCGGAGGCGGCGTCGCCCGCGGTTCTACGCTGAATCGGGTACTCCATCCCGGCTTTGTCCACTCGTCATCGAAGTCCCGGTTTGCTGTGGGGATGACCGTTGAGGAGACTCACGCCGCTCCCAGAATCGAGCCCAGAATCGAGCCCAGCGCGGACGTCGACGAGCGTGCCACGATCGGCGACCGGACCCTCGTCTGGCACCTGGCCCAGGTCCGCGAGCACGCCCGGGTGGGCAGCGAGTGCATCATCGGCCGTGGGGCGTACGTCGGTCCCGGGGTCGTGGTGGGAGACCGCTGCAAGATCCAGAACCATGCGCTGGTCTACGAGCCGGCAGTGCTCGAGGACGGTGCGTTCGTCGGGCCGGCGGTGGTGTTCACCAACGACTACCTCCCCCGCGCCGTCAATCCGGACGGCACCCTCAAGGACGGCGAGGACTGGGAGGCCGTCGGCGTGACCGTACGCACCGGCGCCAGCATCGGCGCCCGGGCCGTCTGCATCGCGCCGGTCACCATCGGCGCCTGGGCGATGGTCGCGGCGGGCGCCGTGGTCACCCGCGACGTACCCGACCATGCGCTTGTCGTCGGGGTCCCGGCGCAGCGGATGGGCTGGGTCGGGCACGCGGGCGCGCCGCTCGTCGCCCAGGGAGATGCCTGGCGCTGCCCGAAGACCGGCACGCTCTACGTCCTGCGCGGTGCGAGCGAGG
>JALZDD010000809.1 GCA_030862715.1 Actinomycetota bacterium
GCCATCGTACGGGCGTAGAGCGCCTCGAGATCGGTGAAGTGCCGATGAGTCCCCGCCTCCTGGTAGGAGGAGGTGTCCGACATCGTGTAGCCGTGCGGGGCGTCGGGATAGATGAGGTTCGTGTAGATCACCCCGGCATCATCGAGCGCCCTGCTGAGGTCGTCGACGTTCTCCGGCGTCATGGAGCGGTCGTGGTCCGCGTGACCGAAGTAGTACTCCGCCCTCGTCCCGGCGATACAGGTGTGCGGCGAGGACGCGTCCGCCGTGACCAGCCCGCCGCCGTGGAAGCCGCCGACCGCGACGAACTCGTCGGGGAACCGCCCCGCGGTCCGCACCGCCAGCCGCGCGCCCATGCAATAGCCGTGGGTTGCGAGCGGGCCGGTGACGTACGACTGGAGGGCTTCGACATAGGCAGGGATGTCGATCGCCAGCCGGTCCACGGTGAGGCCGCGGACGCGGTTCATCGCACCAGTGAAGAACGCGTCCCTGGCCGCGGGGTCGCGGAGGTCGGCGGTCGGTGCCAGTTCCGCCACGCTGCCGTCGCGGTAGAACGTGTTGGGCGCGAGCACGAGGTATCCCCAGGAGGCGACCCGTTCGACCATCTCGGCCAGCCGCGGCCGGAGGCCGATGGCATCCATGTAGACCAGCACACCACCCTTCGGCGCGCTCTCGGGCCGGGCCAGATAGGCCTCGGCGGTGCCGTCAGCTGTCTCGATCTCGATCTGCTCGACCACACCCTCACGCTACCGGCAGCACCTTGGTGCCATGCTCGTCCCCATGACCCAGCACCCAGAGGCACTGCACCTCGAATCCGCCCGAGCGATCCCGGTCGCGTACGAGACCGCACTCGCCCGCGTCCTCCCAGCGCCGCTGCCGCAGATCTTCGGTCGCCGGTACGCCGCGATCACCCCGATCGCCGAGGTCCGCGACCAGGCGGGCGGTTGGGATGCCGCCGGCGAGACCCGCACGATCGTCCTCGCCGACGGCGCGACGATGCGCGAGACCCTGACCGGTGTTGACGCCCCCTCGTCGTTCTCCTACGAGATCACGCCGCTCTCCGGCCCGCTCAAGCTCCTGGTCGGCCACGTCGCCGGGCGCTGGTCCTTCGCCCCGGCCGGCACCGGCACCCGGGTCACCTGGTCCTGGGACGTCACTCCGACCTCGCGCGCCGCCTCGTTCGCGATGCCCGTCTTCGGCTGGATGTGGAAGGGCTACGCCCGGCAGAGCATGGAGTCGCTCGAGGAGCTGTTGGTCGACGGCTGAGCTTTCTTCTTGCACGCCGGCGGCTTGGTCTGCTTTGGGGGACTGTTTGCCGCGGAGGTTTGGGCTGGGCAGGGGCTTGGAATCTTGGGTGGTCGCGCCGTCTGCGTCGGTCGGATGGGTTGGGCGGAAGGAATTTTCCTTCCGCAAAGGGCCCTGCCCGAAGGGGCTACTCCACCCCGTTACGCTTGATGAAGGTGAGGATCTGCTCGGAGAGCTCGGGCCGGCAGACGATGACGTCGGGCAAGTAGACGTCGTCCTGGTTGTAGCGCAGCGGCGAGCCGTCGATGCGGGAGGTGAAGAGCCCGGCAGCGGCGGCGACCGCCACGGGGGCGGCGGAGTCCCACTCGTACTGCCCGCCCGCGTGGACGTATGCATCGGAGATGTCGCGCACGACCGACATCATCTTCACGCCGGCAGATCCCATCGGCACCAGCTCGGCGCCGAGCTCCTCGGCCAGCGCCTCCACGAACGCCGGCGGGCGGCTGCGGGAGACGGCGATCCGGGGACGGGTCGAGGTCGACGGCGGCACGACCGGGGCGGCACCGGTGTGGAAGGTGCTCTGCAAGGACGCGTCGGCCAGCGCCGGCTGCGCGACCGCGCCGGCGATCAGCTCCCCGTCGTTGGAGGAGGCCCACAGCGCCACGTGCACCGCCCAGTCGTCGCGCGGCGGCTCGGAGAACTCGCGGGTCCCGTCGAGCGGGTCGATGATCCACACCCGGTCCTTCGTGAGCCGCTCCTTGGAGTCCTTGCCCTCCTCGGAGAGGACGGCGTCCTGCGGACGGTACTCGGCGACGAGCTCCATCAGCAGCTCGTGAGCCGCCAGGTCACCGGCGTCCTTGAGCTCCTTGCCCTCCAGACCGGAGGTGGCACGCACCTCGAGCAGCCGGCGGCCGGCGGTCTCGGCGAGCCAGGCGGCCAGCAGGTGGTCGGAGGCGAGGATCTCGGTCGTAGGCACACCAGGAACGCTCTGCTTAATCTTCTCGGGCTCCGCTTCGAAAGTCACCCGCGGCACTCTATCCAGCCGACCGCCGAGTCCGATAAAGCCCCAGCCCGAGTCCGATCGCGGCGACCAGCGCCACCCCGGTCAGTACCGCGCGCAGGATCAGCCCGGTCTTGGCGCGCTCGTGCTCGTCGGTGACGTCGTTGGCCATGGTCTCGGCCGACTTCAGGACCACCTGGAGAAGGCTCTGGATGTATTCGACGGCGCCGTCGGACCAGGTGCGGACGATCGGCTCGCCCTTCGACGCCGCCCTCAGCTCGGTGGCGACGCCCTCGATGCTGCCCTTGGCAGCGACGTCACGAACCGTACGCTGCACCATCATCGCCCCCGAGCCCTTGTCGAAGGTGCCGTCGGAGACCCTGTCGAGCTCGGCCTGCAGGTCGGGCGAGGCGCCCGAATAGAACGCCGAGGACGCCTTCACCCAGGCGGCCTCCGCGTCGGTGAGCTCCTTGACCGCCTTCGTACCGATCTCGTTCTCGGACAGCGCGACGACCATGAGCTCTCGCTCGATGCTGAACGCCTCCGCCGCCTGCGTCAGCTTGCTGAGGTTGCGGACCTGGTCGCCGGTCTGGTCGTCCTCCAGCTCCGGCACCTGCGCCGCGAGCATCAGCAGGTTGCTGGCCAGAGCGGTGTAGACCTCGCGAGCGGCGTCCTGGCTGGCCCGGTCGCCTTCCTGCATCTCGACCCGGTAGAGCTCGAGATCGTCGAGCACCTCGGTGATGTCGTGGTGGAGCGTGCGCAGCTCGGCGTCACCGTCGACGTCGATCTCGGCCGCGGCCGTCCGCCACTCCTCGACCGCGAGGTCGGTCGTGTGCAGGTAGGTGGAGCGTACGTTGACCGGTGCCTGCGCGACGGGCTGCAGCGCGTCCCGTTCGAAGATCACGTCGACGGCGAGCTCGATGGTCTCCGGGAGTGCCTCGCTGAGCGCGGCCGCCCGGCCCGTCTCCGAGGCGCTCCGGAACGAGGCGAAGGTCGCCCAGCCGCCGACCGCGACAGCGACCAAGGCCACCGCCAGCAGGATGCTCAGCGTCCGGTTGGCGCCGGAGCGCTTCGCCACCCGGGACCCGCCCGTCGGGAACGACCCGCTCGCCCCGATCCTCTCGAACGCCCCGGACGAGCCGGTCGCACCCGTCGAGCCGGTCGATCCGGCAGCGGGGAACGAACCGCTCCCACCGAACGCCTCGTAGGCGCCGGAGGTGCTGATCGGACCCGAGGCGTGCGTCGTACGCTGCCGGGGCACCTGCGCGTCGAAGACCGGCAGCGGGCCCGAGCCGGTGAGCACCGCGACGACGTCGTGCGCGCTCGGCCGCCGCTCGGGGACCTTGGCCGTCATCATCGCGACCAGATCGTCGATGATCCCCGGCACCTGGACCACGGCGCTGACCCGCGGGATGGGTGCGGTGGCGTGCTGGTAGACCATCGTCGCCGGCGCACCACCGGAGTAGGGCGTACGGCCGGTGAGCATCTCGTAGAAGACGCAGCCCAGGGAGTAGATGTCGCTCGGCGGACCGACCTCGCCACCCGAGCCACGCTCGGGCGAGAGGTAGCCAAGGCTTCCGACCACGTCGTGGGTCGAGGTCAGCCGCTGGTCGCCCAGCCGGGCGAGCTGGGCGATCCCGAAGTCGACGATCCTGATCCTGCGGTCGCTGTCGTAGACGAGGTTGGACGGCTTGATGTCGCGGTGGACGATCCCCTGGGCGTGGACCGCCGCAAGCGTGCGCGCGGCCTGGACGATGACCTCGCCGGCCTCCCGGGCGATCAGCGGACCGTGCGAGCGCAGGCGTTCGCCGAGGTCGGGGCCGGTCAGGAGCTCCATGACGAGGAAGGCCATCGGCCCGTTGCCGGTGCGTTCGATCCCGGCGTCGTGGACCTGCACGGTGCCGGAGTGGCTGGCGGCCGCGGTGGAGAGCGACTCGCGCCGGAACCGCTCGATCATCGTCGGGTCGGCCGACGTCCGCACGACCTTGACCGCCACCCAGCGCTGCAGGGTGAGGTCCATGGCCTGCCATACCTCGCCCATACCGCCTCGCCCGATCAGGCGGTGCAGCTCATAACGGCCGGCAATCATGGGGTGGGGGGAGGTTTGCATGGGGGACGTTCCCGTCGAGGATCCAGTTGTTCGTACGTGTTGGGTTGCTCACACAACGGCCTGGGAGTTTAGGCGACACTCACTAGTAGGCGCCAGAGCCACGCACAACAGCTTTTACTGTGCGAACGACGATCCCGAAGTCCCGCAGCAGCGTCCAGTTGTCCACATAGTCCAGGTCCAGGCGGACCGTGTCCTCCCAGGAGAGGTCCGAACGCCCCGAGACCTGCCACAGCCCGGTCAGACCGGGTGCAACCGCAAGTCGGCGATGAGAGTCCCGATCGTACATCGCGACCTCGCTCGGCAGCCCCGGGCGGGGCCCGACCAGCGACATCTGGCCCAGCACGATGTTGAACAGCTGCGGCAGCTCGTCGATGGAGTACTTCCGCAGCACCCGACCCACGCGGGTCACCCGCGGGTCCGCGCGGAGCTTGAAGAGGACGTGGCCCGGCCGGTGGTCGAGCGTGCGCAGCAGCGACTCGGCGTCGACGACCATGGTGCGGAACTTCCAGATCCGGAACTGCTTGCCGCCACGGCCGACGCGCACCTGCCGGAAGAAGACCGGACCCGGTGAGTCGAGCTTGATCACGACCGCCATGACGGCGAAGACCGGGAGGAGCACGGCGACGGCGGCCGCCGCGGCCAGCCACTCCCACACGTACTTGGCCACCCGGGTCAGCCGGGCCCGCAGGGCCTCGTCGACGTAGAGAAGGGTCATCGAGCCCAGCCGCATCGAGGACGTACGCTGCGGGGTCACGTCCTGCATCCGGGTGCTCACCAGCAGCGGCAGGCCGAAGGACTCGCTCGTCCAGGCCAGCCGCTGGATCTCGCGGCCGGCGAGGTCGGGCCCGGGGACGACCAGCACGGCGTCGGGGGCGACCGAGGCGATCGCACCGGAGAGGCCGTCGGCACGGCAGACCGCCGCCGCCTCCATCAGGCCACCGCTGAGCCGGTGGGTCCACTCCGGGATCACCCCGTGGTCGTGGGCCGCCTCCACCACGACGACACGCAGCGGCGTACGCGGCCGGGAGCTGAAGATGTAGCCCACCACCCGGAACGCGAGCGCGGTCACCAGCCCGAGGATCGTCTGCACGACCAGCTGCGCCTGCGGCAGCTCGACCACCGCACCCAGCAGCCAGGTCAACATGCTCATCGCCATGAACGCCTTGAAGACCCCCGAGACCGTCGCCCGCAGACGCTCGGCGCCGGGCAGGATCTTCGGCGCGGTGATCCTGGTGGCCAGCCCCCAGACCAGACCCCACGCGAGCGCGTGGACGATCTCCTGTCCCACGATCAGCGGCGCGAGGATCATCAATGCGAGCCCGTCGACCATCGACGCCTGCAACCGAAGGGAGGGTGCCTTCGCGGACACCCTCCGGCGGTTGATGTCGAGCGGGACTACTGTCTCCACCGACGCCAGCTCTATCGTCATCCATCTCCCCCATAGCTGCTGGGCGCCCGAACGCTTACTTCATGCCAGAACAATGCGGGAAGAAAGCGGTCGTTGGGGCCGATGGGGGTCCGGTTAGACCAAATGAGGGAACCGGAACCCACTGGTCTAGACCAGTGGAATCACTCGAGCGACTGCGGGGACCGCCAGCCGAGGCGGTGGGCGAGCCCGACGGCCGCGATCTGGGAGGTGACCTGGAGCTTGGCGAGGATGGACTTCACCTGGGTGCGTACGGTCGCCTCGGACACGACGCCGATGACGGCGATCTCGTGGACCGTGCGGCCGAGCATCAGGTGGCCGAGGACCTGCGACTCGCGCTTGGTGAGCAGCTCGATGCGGCGGCTCAGCTCGGAGACCTCGTGCTGGCGCTCGAACCAGACCCGGATCAGCCGCTCGCGGTCGCTCACCGCGAGGACGCAGGCGCCCTGGTAGAGCCGCCTGACGGTGCCGAGGATCTCGCCGAGCGGGCGGGACTTGGACAGCACCGTGCGGGCACCGTTGCGCAGCGCCTGACCCCAGCGGGCCTCCTCGATCGCGCCGGTCACCACGACCACGTCGACGCCGGCCTTGGCCAGCGGCTCGATGAGGCGTACGCCGTCGCCGTAGCGGCCCAGGTCGAGGTCGAGGAGCACGACCTTCGGCTTGGCGCGGAGCACGACTGAAACCATCGTGGCGGTCGAGACGGGCTCACTGGGCATCGGGATGCGGCGTACGTCGTATCCCTCCATCGAGACGGCGAGCTCGAGCGACTCGGCGAAGAGGACATGGTCCTCGACGATGACGACTCGATACTGACTACGCGGCGACAACGTCATCGGAGGCGCCTTCCTT
>JALZDD010000890.1 GCA_030862715.1 Actinomycetota bacterium
GAAGATGGTCCGTGACCAGAAATCGCCACGTGTGAGAAGATCTGGCGCTAGCCACAGCATCGGGGAGGTGGAGCGTGAGCAAGCGTCAACCCACGCCGTCCGGCGAGGAGAAGAACGTGAACGACGAGGGACGCACGCCCGGGACACGTGCACTGCTCGAGGCTAAGGGCATCGAGCTCTTCGAGCTCATCGCGGACCGGGGCGGGATCCCCACATCCGACCCGCGGATCGGCGAAGGCGGAGAGTTCGCTGGCGCGCTGACCGCTCTCGAGGAGCTGGGGCTCGTCCGCAAACCCGATGACGCAGCGGACACCTGGGTGACCGTCGACCCAGCCACTGTCCAAGCTCAGATCGTCGCGCCCATGACCCAGGAGGGCATCCGGCTTCTTCAGGAATCAGCCGAGTGGGCCAACGACTTCACAGCCCTGCGCAGTGCTTGGCGGCGTTCGGCGCCAGACGACCAACGCGGCCCGTTCACCTACGTCCACAGCCCGGCGATTCAGCCGTTCATCGACTCGCTCGTCGCAGAATGCGAGTTCGAGGCGCTGACCGCCCAGCCCCAGAACCGACGAGGCGTGGGAAGCATTCTGGAGAACGCGATCATCCGAGACACGGCGTTGATCAAGCGCGGAGTCCACATGCGCACGCTCTACCAGCACGCCGCGAGACGAAGTAGTGAGACCAGGGAGTACGTCTCCGCCGTGTCCGCGGCAGGCGGAGAGGTTCGTACGCTTGACGAGTTCTTCAACCGGATCATGATCTTCGACCGAAGCATCGCGATCATCCCCAGTCCAGACGGCGTCGACACCGCCGTCGCTATCCGCGAGCCGTCGGTCGTCGCGTACCTCATCGACGTTTTCGAGCGCGCGTGGGAGCGTGCCAGGCCGTTCACGATGAGCGATTCATCGACCCTCAAGGACATCGCCAGCGAGCAGAGGTCGATGACCTTGCGGATGCTCATCGAGGGTCACTCCGATCCGGCGGCGTCCAAGCGCCTCGGAGTGAGCCCACGAACCTACGCAGGGTATGTCGCCGATCTCAAGGACGAGTTCGACGCCGAGACCCGCTTTCAACTCGGATACGAGATCGGGCGAAGCGGGACCGGTGATATCGACGACTGAAACGGTTCGATCGGAGCGCCCTAGTCGCTCCGACCCAACTCTCAGGTGCCCCAGCCGGTGTCAGCCTTCAGCGCCTTGACGGACGTCCCGCTGATACCCCAACCCGTGTCGCCACCCGAGGCCGAAGCAGCCTCCGCAGGGGCCACGATGGTCCCCCACCCGGTGTCAGCCTGGGCCGGAGCAGTGGCGAACATGCTGAGAACAACTGTGGCGGCCGAGGCCAGCGCGAGTGCCGTCGCGGTGCGTACGAACTTCATGTTCTTCCCTTCCTGGTCTCGAGGCCGACAGGTGCCGAGAGGCCTACGGACTGATTATTGTGCACGTCGCGGTGTTACGGATAGTTCACGTTCCGTCGTACGGTCTCTTGCAGTGCATGAAGTTGCAGGTCAGAATGCAGTTTGGCCCCCTCATGAAGGGGGCCAAACACATTGAAACTGGCGGAGGCGGAGGGATTTGAACCCTCGATGGGGTTTAAGCCCCAAACTCGATTAGCAGTCGAGCGCCATAGACCGGACTAGGCGACGCCTCCATACCGCTCGAACAGGCTACAAGACCAGCACTCCTGGGACCAATCAGGGTGCGTCGGACGATCCCGAGGTGGTGTCGAGAGGCTTGATGGTGGCCTTCAGATAGACCTGGAGCTCGCGCACGAACTGCTCTCGGTCGATGCTGAGGATGGTCACCGGGATCGTGGTGGCGCCGCCCTTCTTGAGCCGCAGCTCCAGGCAGGGCGTACCGGCGGGCATGGTTGTCACCGCCTCCTGGATGTCGACCCAGCGGGCCTCGCGGACGCCGGCACCCCGCACGAACGCGATCCGGTAGCCCTGGGCGCTGGCGCGCAGGACGTACGCCTTGTTGCGAAGCCACCAGCCGAACCCGATCACCGCGATGACGCCGACGACGAGCGGGATGAGGAGCCACGCGAAGTCGATCCGGGCCGCGATCACGACGGCCGTGCCGGCGAAGACCAGGAGCGCCAGGCCGACCATGGCGGCGCCGACGAGGCGGGCCTGCACGGTGGGAGCGAGGCGGTAGTAGGTGAGCTCAGCAGATGACACGCTCTCCATTGTGGCCGACACCGGAGCCGAGAGCCGCATCGGCTTGCTCCTTTACGTGACCTAGGTCACAATCTGCTCATGACAGGTGTGCTTCCCAATATGTCGGATGCTCTTCGGGCCCTGGATACCGCTATCGCCGCTCCCCGCCCGGGGGCCAACGTCGGTCTCTGGCGCTGGTCGGTGCGACAGCGCCTCGGCGGCGTACGTGAGGCGTTGCTGGTCCTCGACACGGGCCAGGAGTGGCATGCCCTCACCGATGTCAGCGCGCTCCGCGACCGCGGCACGCTGCTGAGCCGGCTCGCAGTCCTCGCCGACGACGTGCTCGACCGCACCGACCTCGAGGATCTCCTCCTCGAGCTGCGGCGGCTGATGATCGACGTGGATCGCCACCTGCAAGAGGTCTAGCTCTGGCAGAGGGAGCGGGATTCGAACCCGCGGTAGGTCTCCCTACGACCGCTTTCAAGGCGGTTCCGATCGGCCACTCCGGCATCCCTCCATGCGCCCGCAGGGCGCGTGGCCGAGTCTAGTGCGCCTGAGGGTCAGGCGCTCAACTCGACGAGAACGTCACCTTCCTGGACGACATCGCCGGAGGCGACCTTGACCGCCACCACGGTGCCCGGGGCTTCGGCGAGGACCGGGATCTCCATCTTCATCGACTCCAGGAGCATGACGGTGTCCCCGGCGGCGACCTTGTCCCCGGGCTGCACTCCGACGCTCATGACGTTCGCGACCATCTCGGCAGCGATCGTGGTGGGGGCTCTGCGGTTCATACCCAGAACCTATGGGTTACCGCGTGGTAGCCCTAGCCAGAGAGCGCCTCAGAGCAGCGCGTGGGTGCGGCTGGGCTCGGGGCGGACGGCGCTGGCTTCGTCGGCCTCACGCGCCGCCCGGCGGCCGCTGCCGGCGGCCGTCGAGCCGGTGAGGGCAAGGTCGATTCGGATGATGACGAACGCGATCACCAGGCCGATGAGGATGCTGTAGACGACCGAGAGACCAGCCTCGGCCAGCCCGACATCGGGGTTGAGGAACGTGCTGGCGACCGGCGCGGTGAGCGTCACGCCGAAGAGGCAGACCCACCAGCCCTGGCGGCGCCGGGAGCGCATGTGAGTGCCCCAGACCAGCGCCGGGACCCCGAAGAGCGCCTGGATCGGGTGCGGGTAGCCGCCGATGTGGATGCGGCACCAGCGCTGCATGTCGTCAACCGAGTCCAACAGGCCAGTGCTGCCGTAGCGGCGCAGCATCTCGGCGTAGATCAGGGTGAGCGCCAGCATCAGGCCGCCGATGCCGACGATGATCGCGCCGCGCCGGCCGAGGCCGTGCAGGCCGGCACCGAGGCGGTAGACCGCGAAGAAGGCGATCGCGAGCGAGCAGGCCAGCGTTGCGTACTCGAATCGCGAGACCATCACCACCGGCTCGAAGCCGAGCGCGGCGAAGCTTCCGAGCGCGGCGATGCCGACAGCGATGAACGCCTCCCGGATCGTCTTCGGGAAGCGACGCGACGGGACGGTGGCCATCACCGCGAGGACCGCCGCCACCGATGCGACAAGAACCGCCGCACCCGTACGCAGCGCCTCGTTGTCCACGAGCACCACGACGAGCCCGGCAACCCCTGCCAGGGAGCCGAAGATCAGCGGGCGGCCACCGGTGCGGTGGGCCAGCGCGAAGGTGTAGGCGGTGCCGACCACGACGGCACCGAGGCCGCCGAAGATCTCGGGGCCCAGGTCGAAGGCACTGACCGCAAGGCCGAGCACGCCGACGGCGAGCGCGACCAGCCAGATCGCCCGGATGGTGCCGGCGGTCAGGCTCTCGATGATGCCGAGGCCCGCACGGGCGGCGCCGGCCCCGGGGACCCGCGGCTGAGCGAGGAACGAGGTCACCTTGGCGGCGGTGGTCGGCCGACCGGGCGTCTCGGTGTCGTAGGGCCCGACGGGATCGTGGACCGGCTCGAGATGGCCGGACTGGTAGGGGTCGGGCTGATACGCGGGCTGCTGGATGTGGGGCGGCGTCTGCGGCGCCTGCGCCAGACCGGTCGTCCCGAGGTAGGGAACCGGTGTGGAGTAGGCCGGCGCCTGCCATGCACTCGGCGGCGGCGCGGTCGGCCCACTCAGGGCCGGCTCGGGCTCGGGCCGGAACTCCGGCGCCGGGTAGCCGCCATAGGAAGGCTCCTCCGGTGCCGTACGCGCGGCACGCTTGCCCGTGTAGCCGTTCGGCTCGTCGAACTGCTCCGGCTCGGCACGCCCGGCGATCCGGCGCCCACCACCCGTGGCGGGGGCTTCCTGAGCCGGCTGACGCTCGTCGTACCACGTCTCGTCGGCCCAGCCGTTCTCGCTCCAACCCTGGCTGTTGCTCTGCCCGCCGAAGGTCTGGCCGGGGTCCTGGCTGGGTTCCTGATAGCCGGACCAGTCGTCCTCTGCCCACTGGTCGTAGGCCAGCGCCTCGCTCGAGGTCGGCTCCACGTAGGCGGGTGTGGGCTCGCTGCGACCGGCTGCACGACGGCCACGCTTGCTCTTGTCAGCGCGACGGCGGGGGGCTCGGTCCATAACAGGCGAGGATACCGGGGATGGGGTGAACCTAACGAGTCATCGATATCCGTTTACCGCTGTGACGGGGACTTGTTGACGAGGGTCACATTCTGCGGTTGACCAGGGAGGGGTTGGTGCGACGCGCCTCCTCGAGCACGGTTCGGTCGATCGTCGCGGAGACGATCTCGTCGCCGTCGCCGGCCTCGGCCAGGACGTCCCCGAGAGGGTCGACGACCATCGAGTGACCGCAGTAACGAGGGGCCGACTGGGCGGCCGCCGCGATGAAGACGGTGTTCTCGATCGCGCGTGCCCGCACGAGGGTGCGCCAATGGTCGACCTTGCGCGGACCGGCCACCCACGCGGCTGGCAGCACGATCAGCTCGGCCCCCTCGTCGACCAGCCGACGCGCGAGCTCGGGGAAGCGCAGGTCGTAACAGGTCATCAGCCCTGTCGGCACCCCGTTGATGTCGACCACGACCGGCTCGACCTCACCCGCGACCAGAGCGTCGGACTCCTTGTAGCCGAAGGAGTCGTAGAGATGGATCTTCCGGTACGCCGCCTCCGCCCCGCCCCGCACGAGCAGGGTGTTGAACGGCCGGCCGCCGGGATCGCCACTGTCCTCGAGCATCCCGGCCACCACGGTGGCGCCGCGCTTCTCGGCCACCCGGGACAGCTCGGTCCCGAACGGTCCGTCCTTGGCCTCGGCATACGGACTCAAGTCGGATCCCGGCTTGCCGAAGTCTCTGGCGAAGACCTCGGGGAAGACGACCAGGTCGCTGTCGGCGGGCGTCAGCTCGGCCAGAAGGGACCGGTTGGCGTCGGGTTCCAGGCCCGAGGCCCGTTGCACGAGACTGATCCGGAGGCTGTTCCAGGTGGTCACTCTTCAAGACTAGAGTCCCCCGTGTGACTGCCTGGGACGAATGGGAGCCGTACGCAGCCGTGCTGCTCGCCGGAGGACGCAGCTCCCGCCTCGACGGGATCGACAAGTCCGGCATCGAGCTCAGCGGTCGCACGATGCTGGCCTGGGCCCTGGACGCCGTCGTCGACGCGATGGACGTCGTCGTCGTGGGCGACGCGGTGCACACCGAGCGCCCGGTGACCTTCGTCCGCGAGGACCCGCGCTTCGGCGGCCCGGTCGCCGCGCTGCTGACCGGGGTCGACGCGTTGCTGACCCCTCGGGCGTACGTGGGGGTCATCGCCGTCGACATGCCCTTCCTGCGCCCGCGGACGCTGTCGCGGCTCCGGGAGGCGGCGTTCGGTCGCGACGGCGCCGTGCTCGTCGGACCCGACGAGCGCCGGCAACTGGCCCTGGTCCTCTCTGCCGCCCGGCTCGCCGAGGTCCGCCCGGACCATGAGGCGCAGCACGGGATGCCGATGCGCATGCTGCTGGCCGACCTCGATCTCGTCGAGGTCCCCTCGGAGGGCGACGAGCATCGCGACATCGACACCTGGACGGACCTGAAGTCGCTCTGAGCTGGCGGCGCACGCGCGAGGCACCACCCCCGCAGCCCCCTAGTGTTGGGGGCATGCGAGCCGTCGTAGCCGAGCAGCCCGGAGGACCCGAGGTCCTCACCGTCACCGACCGTCCCGACCCGGAGCCGGCAGCTGGTGAGGTCGTGATCGACGTCGCCGCCGCAGGCCTCAACCGGGCCGACCTGCTGCAGCGGCAGGGCTTCTACCCGCCGCCGAAGGGCGCCAGCGACATCATCGGGATGGAGTGCAGCGGCGTCGTCTCCGCGGTCGGCGAGGGCGTCGAGGAGTGGCAGGCCGGCGACGAGGTGTGCGCGCTCCTGGCCGGCGGCGGCTACGCGACGAAGGTCGCCGTCCCGGCCGGGCAGGTGATGCCGGTGCCGGAGGGCGTCGACCTGGTCACCGCTGCGGCGCTCCCCGAGGTCACCACCACCGTCTGGTCCAACGTGTTCATGGTCGGCGGACTGACTCCCGACGAGACGTTCCTGGTCCACGGCGGCGCCGGGGGAATCGGC
>JALZDD010000835.1 GCA_030862715.1 Actinomycetota bacterium
GGCTTCCCGCACGTCACCGACGCCACCGTGGTCTACAACCAGCAGGTCGAGATCCGGCAGCTGCTCATCGACTGGGTCACCGCCCATCAGGTCATCGACCCGGCCGCGTTCGCCTCGGTCGACTGGCGCCTCGTCTCCGGCGGCGAGCCGATCACCGTGGAGTAGCCGCCACGGCGGTTGGGCGACGGGTCAGCGGGGGTTGGCCCAGTTGAGCAGCTGGCTCATCGAGATGAGCAGGTCGTCCAGCCGCCGCTCCACGCTGTCCAGGCGTGCGTTGACGCTGTCGATCGCAGCGTCGGTGCGTTCCATCCGGTTCTTGATCGCATGGAACTCCGCCGTGTGCATCTGCTGCATCGTCAGGAGATCGATCATGATCGCCTCGACGTCGCTCACGGACAGGCGGCCCCCAACGCCATGCCCCGAGTAGTTCATGGACATGGCGTGAATCTTGTCACGCTGTTCCTACTCAAAGGTAAGGAATGGGGTTTCACCTGGGTGAACTTGCCTGACCGTGCACCAACTGTTGGTCAGAAGAGTCTCTCGGTCGGATCATCGAGGCCGCGCAGTGCGTCGTAGTCGACGATCGCGCAGGTGATGCCGCGGTCCTCGGCCAGCACGCGGGCCTGCGGCTTGATCGCCTGAGCGGCGAAGATGCCCCTGACCGGGGCCAGCAGCGGGTCGCGGTTGAGCAGCTCGAGGTAGCGGGTCAGCTGCTCGACGCCGTCGATCTCGCCGCGCCGCTTGATCTCGACCGCGACCGACTTCCCGTCGGCGTCGCGGCACATCAGGTCGACCGGCCCGATCGCGGTCGGGTACTCGCGGCGTACGAGGGTCAGCCCCTCGCCCAGCGTCGCCGGGTGGTCGGCGAGGAGCTCTTGGAGGTGCTTCTCGACGCCGTCCTTCTGCAGGCCGGGGTCGATGCCGAGCTCGTGGGACGACTCGTGGTGGATCTCGTCGATCAGGATGCGCAGGGTGTCGTCGGTCTTGGACGTGACCGTCCATTCGACGCGGCCGTCGTCGGACTTGCCCTCCGAGAGGGTGCAGGGCGGCGACATCCAGTTGAGGGGCTTGTAGGAGCCCCCGTCGGAGTGGACCAGCACCGATCCGTCGGCCTTGAGCATCAACACCCTGGTGGCCATCGGAAGGTGGGCGGTGAGCCGCCCCGCGTAGTCGACCTGGCAGGTGGCAACGACGAGTCTCACCGGGAGAACGTATCGCATGCCCTCATGTGAGCAGCGTCACGCCACCAGGGGTTACTCATGGGTAATAAATTTGGCAGTCTTCCGTCGCATGACGGTTTCGACCCAGGGTTCCATCCACGACGTGCTCGTGCTGCCCTACCTCAACCACGCCATCCGCATGCTCGAGTCGGGCTACGCCACCGCCACCGACATCGACAACGCCATGTGCTTCGGCTGCGGCTACCCCCAAGGGCCGCTGGCCACGGCCGACGAGATCGGCGCCGCAGCCGTACGCGACGCGCTGCTCGCCCGCTTCGAGGAGACCGGCGACAACCTGCGCAAGCCCGCCGACCTGCTCACCAAGGTCGCCGGCGAGTCCGGGACGTTCGCCTCGGTGGCCGGGGACCACGCAAAGGCTCCGGAGCTGCGTCACACGATCGAGAAGATCGGCGTGGTCGGCACCGGCACGATGGCCTCGGGCATCGTCCAGGTCTTCGCCCAGGCCGGGTACGACGTCGTCTTCGTCGGCCGCTCGCACGAGAAGCTCGACGGGGTCGTCGCCGGCATCACCAAGTCGCTCGACAAGGCCATCGCGAAGGGCCGCTCGGACGAGGAGGCCAAGGCCGCCGTGCTCGGCCGCCTCACCGGCAGCACCTCGCGCGAGGACCTCGGCGAGGCCGACCTGATCGTCGAGGGCATCGCCGAGGACCTCGAGGTCAAGACCGAGCTCTTCGAGGACCTCGACCGGATCGCCAAGTCCGGCGCCATCCTGGCCACGACCACCAGCTCGATGCCGATCACCGAGCTCGCCAAGGTCACCGCGCGCCCCGGGGACGTCATCGGGATGCACTTCTTCAACCCCGCGCCCGTCATGAAGCTCGTCGAGGTGGTCACCACCGACCTCACTTCGCCCGAGGTCGACGAGACCGTACGCGCGCTGTCGACCGCGGTCAAGAAGGTCCCGGTCTCCTGCGGCGACCGCTCCGGCTTCATCGTCAACGCGCTGCTGTTCCCCTACCTCAACGACGCGGTCAAGCTGCACGAGTCCGGCGTCGCCATCGCCGACATCGACGCCGCGATCAAGGAGACCGCCGGCTTCCCGATGGGCCCCTTCGAGCTCCTCGACGTCGTCGGCAACGACGTCTCCCTGGCCATCCAGTCCGAGCTCCGCAACGAGTTCTGCGAGCCCGGCTTCGACCCCGCCACCCTGCTGGTCCAGAAGGTCGAGGAAGGCAAGCTCGGCCGCAAGACCGGCGAGGGCTTCCACACCTACTGATCCAGGCTCGGCCGAGAAGTCACGTACGTCGGCCGAGGCGTCACCTACGCGAATCGAGCCGGCACTTCGG
>JALZDD010000847.1 GCA_030862715.1 Actinomycetota bacterium
CCTCTATTGGGTTCGGCCGTCCGGGATGTCCTGGGACATCACAGTGGTACCCCGGGTGGGATTCGAACCCACACTGCATGCTGTTTGAGAGCATTGTCTCTGCCGTTGGACTACCGGGGCAGCGGCATCAACCGTACCCGATCTAGTCGCACGCCTCAGCAATCAGGTCCCAGGCCCGGAGCTGCATCTTCGCACCCGGAACCAACACGATCCGCACCGGTTTCCGCATCATCGACTGCGACGTCGACCCGGAACAGGAACGTCTGCTTGCTCTGTGCGGAGCATGCCGACTGGATGGCCTTCGGGTTGTCGCAGACAGGCGCACGTCGAAGGACTCCGTGTTGGTGACCCGCAGGTGTATCCGTGGCGTGCCCTCGTCGGGTGCGCTGCTGCACCAGGGACATCCCGAGGGACGGGGGAGGTACGTCGGTGGGCTCGGCGTCACCGCCACAGCCCGATGACACCAAGCCTATGCAGACAAGGGGATGAGCTGACGACGCCCGTGGCCCGCTGCGTGATGTGCACCGTCCCACTGTGCCGCATTAGCCTTACCTGTCGTGAGCGAACAACAGGCAAGCAGCGCACCCGTCCGCCGCGTCGTCATCGCCGAGGACGAGGCACTGATCCGCCTCGACCTTGCGGAGATGCTGGGGGAGGAGGGGTACGACGTCGTCGGCCAGGCCGGCGACGGGGAGAAGGCGATCGAGCTCGCCGAGCAGCTCAGGCCCGACCTGGTCGTTCTGGACGTCAAGATGCCGAGGCTCGACGGGATCTCGGCTGCCCAGCGGATCGCCGAGCAGCGCATCGCACCGGTGGTGATCCTGACTGCGTTCAGCCAACGTGACCTGGTGGAGCGGGCTCGCGACGCGGGCGCGATGGCGTACCTCGTCAAGCCGTTCAACATCACCGACCTGGTGCCTGCGATCGAGCTGGCGGTGAGCCGTTTTCAGGAGCTCGCCCAGCTCGAGCGGGAGGTCGCCGGACTGACGGACCGGCTGGAGACCCGTAAGGCGGTCGACCGGGCCAAGGGCATTCTGCAGGAGGGTCTGACGCTGAGCGAGCCCGACGCTTTCCGGTGGATCCAGAAGACCGCGATGGACCTGCGGCTGTCGATGCGCCAGGTCGCCGAGGGCGTCATCGAGCACGGCGTCAGCGGGCCACGTACCTGAATCCGTGTAAACGGCACGTCACAGATCGGTTGCGGTCTCAGATGAGGGTCAACCTGTGGCTTGTTCGTGGGTGATCTCGGCCTAGACTGCCCGCGCGGATCCGGCTGACCAGCGTATTCAGCTGGTGTCAGGGTCCGTCTTTAGGACACACAGGCAGGAGTACCCACGTGCGCAAGCGGCTCTACAGAGTCCTCGTCGCGCTCATCGGTGCGCTGATGGTGCTGTTGGTTGGGAGCCCGGGTGCCGCACAGGCAACCGAGACCCCACCGCCGGACGCCACCGCGATCCAGGTGACGCTTCAGGACGAGGCCAACAAGGATGCCCAAGGCAATCCGAAACCGATCCCGGGAGTGACCCTCGAGGTCCGCAAGGACGGCGAGAAGGCCGGCGAGGGCGTCACCGACGACAAGGGCGTGGCGATCATCGTCGTCGAGGAGCTCGGGAAGTACACGGTGACCCTCGACGAGAAGACGCTGCCCGAAGGCACGGTCCTCGACGAGAACACCAAGGGCGAAGCCACCGTCCAGGTACGTTTCCAGGGACCCAACAACCGGGCGATCTTCCCGATCGGCGTCACCGCCGGTGAGGAGTCGAACTTCGGCAAGGACCTCGCCCAGAACCTGCGCGCGGGCATCGTGTTCGCCCTGGTCCTGTGCCTGGCCGCCCTCGGGTTCTCCCTGATCTTCGGCACGACCGGCCTGTCCAACTTCGCCCACGGCGAGATGCTCACCTTCGGTGCGCTGATGGCCTGGAGCTTCGACCAGATCTTCAAGACCGGCGCGCTGGCCTCGGTCTCGGTGCTCGTCGCCGGCATCATCGCGGTGATCCTCGGTGGCCTGGGTGGCTACGTGCAGGACAAGGTGCTGTGGGGCCCGCTGCGCCGGCGCGGCACCGGCCTGATCGCGATGATGATCGTCTCGATCGGTCTGGCGATCTTCCTGCGCTATCTGTTCCAGTACTTCTACGGCTCCTCGACCCGGTCGCTGTCGCAGTACAACGGACAGCAGCGTGAGCAGCACTGGTACTACTTCGGTCTCTCGCTCGCCGACCGCGAGGTGGTCATCGTGCTCGTCGCGATCGTCACGATCACCGCGGTCTGCCTGTGGCTGGCCAAGAGCCGGATGGGCAAGGCGATGCGCGCGGTCTCGGACAACCCGGCACTGGCCGCGTCTTCCGGCCTGCGCGTCGACGGCGTCATCACCAACGCGTGGGTGATCGGTGGGGCGCTGACCGCGATGTCCGGTGTGCTCTACGCGATGCAGCTGCAGGTCAACAGCTTCATGGGCATGCGGATCCTGCTGGTCATCCTCGCCGCGGTCACCCTCGGTGGTCTCGGCACGATCTGGGGTGCTCTCGTCGGCTCGATGGTGATCGGGCTCGTCTACGAGCTCGGGCCGCTGTTCGGCGTACCCACCTCGATCAAGGAGATCGGCCCGCTGCTGATCATGATCGTGATCCTGCTGGTGCGGCCCCAGGGCATCCTGGGTCGTAAAGAGCGGCTCGGGTAGGAGAGACAATGGATATCCTCGACATTCTCCGGGCAGCGTTGCAGCAGGCACTCGGCCCGCAGGCAATCGTCTTCGCCCTGGCCGCCATCGGCCTCAACATCCACTTCGGCTACACCGGGCTGCTCAACTTCGGCCAGGCCGGGTTCGTCGCGGTGGGCGCCTATGGTCTGGCCGTCTCCGTGGTGACCTTCGGGGCGCCGTTCTGGCTCGGTATCACCATGGCGATCGTGGCCCCGCTGCTGCTCGCCGTGATCCTCGGTGTGCCGACGCTGCGTCTGCGCGCCGACTATCTGGCCATCGTCACCATCGCCGCGGCCGAGGTGCTGCGGTTCGTCTTCGGCTCGGTGGAGATGAAGGACACCTTCGGTGGCTCCAACGGGCTCAACGGCTACGCCAGGCCGTTCCAGGAGGCCAACCCCTACGACAGCGGCCTCGACCTGGGGTTCATCTCCTTCGGGCGCGGCGACCTGTGGTCGCTGACCGTCGGCTGGGTCCTGGTCGCGCTGTGCTGCCTGCTGGTGTGGGCGCTGATGCGCAGCCCGTGGGGCCGTGTGCTCCGCTCCATCCGTGAGGACGAGGACGCGGTCCGCTCGCTGGGCAAGAACGTGTTCGCGTACAAGAT
This sequence comes from Actinomycetota bacterium, assembly GCA_030862715.1. The sequence continues at coordinate 3,300 of JALZDD010000847.1, forward strand.
GCAGGCCCTCGCCCTCGGTGGTGTCATCGGTGGTCTGGGCGGCATGTTCCTGGCGCTCAAGCAGGCCTCGGTCGTGCCGAGCGACTACTCCACGTTGATGACCTTCTACGCCTTCGCCGCTCTGCTCCTCGGCGGCGCGGCGCGGGTGATGGGCCCGGTCATCGGCTCGGTCCTGTTCTGGTTCCTGATCGCGGGGCTAGGCTCGTTCTTCAGCCAGTCTGCTGGTAAGGGCGGATGGATCCCGACGGTGATCATGACCGACACCCAGGCCAGTGTGATCCGCTACATCATGCTGGGGCTGGCCATCATGCTGCTGATGATCTTCCGTCCCCAGGGGATCATCGGCGACCGTAGGGAGATCGCGATCGATGGACGCTGACATGACTGACCAGACGAGCACCGAGACGACCGCCGTGGCGAGCAAGACCGGGCCCGCGGGCCTCGCCGGGGCGAGCACGGAGCCGGGCAGCAAGAAGCCCGACCCGATCATCGTCGCCGACAACATCACGCGTACGTTCGGAGGGCTCACCGCCGTCGACGTCGACCACGTCGAGATCCAGCGGGGTGCGATCACCGCGCTGATCGGCCCCAACGGAGCCGGGAAGACGACGTTCTTCAACCTGCTGACCGGCTTCGACCAGCCCAACACGGGCGCGTGGAGCCTGGAGGGCAAGTCGCTCAAGGGCGTCGCCCCCTACAAGGTCGCCCGCCTCGGGATGGTGCGCACCTTCCAGCTCACCAAGGTGCTGGCCAAGCTCACCGTGATAGAGAACATGCGCCTGGGCGCCACGGGACAGAAGGGTGAGCGGTTCTGGGCCGCGCCGTTCAAGTTCCTGTGGGGCAAGCAGGAGGACGAGGTCACCAAGAAGGCCGACGACCTGCTGGCCCGGTTCCTGCTGGACAAGAAGCGCGAGGACTTCGCCGGGTCGCTCTCCGGGGGCCAGCGCAAGCTGCTCGAGATGGCTCGCGCGCTCATGGTCGACCCGGAGGTCGTCATGCTCGACGAGCCGATGGCGGGTGTGAACCCGGCCCTGAAGCAGTCGCTGCTCGGCCATGTGAAGTCGCTGCGCGACGAAGGCCGTACGGTCCTCTTCGTCGAGCACGACATGGACATGGTCCGCGACATCTCCGACTGGGTCATCGTGATGGCCCAGGGCAAGATCGTCGCCGAGGGCACGCCTGACTCGGTCATGGCCGACCAGCGTGTCATCGACGCCTATCTCGGGGCCCACCACGACACCGACCTGAGCGAGCTCGACGAAGAGGTCCTCGAGGCCGAGGTCGAGGCAGAGCTCGAGGGCGAGATCGCCCAGGAGGAGGACTCGAAGTGACTTCCACCGAAGCGGAGGAGTTCCGCGAGAAGCACCTGAGCGAGGCCGAGGGTGCGGTGCTCCGCGCCGACGGGCTCATCGCCGGTTACCTTCCCGGCGTCAACATCCTCAACGACACCGACCTCTACTGCCAGCCCGGCGAGCTGGTCGGCATCATCGGCCCCAACGGCGCCGGCAAGTCGACCCTGCTCAAGGCGCTGTTCGGCCTGGTGAAGATCCACGAGGGCACGGTCAAGCTGGAGGGTGAGGACATCACCGGAAAGCGTGCCGACGAGCTGGTCTCGCGGGGGATCGGGTTCGTCCCGCAGAACAACAACGTCTTCCCGAGCCTGACCATCGAGGAGAACCTCGAGATGGGTTGCTACCAGGCTCCGAAGAAGTTCGCGGAGCGGTTCGAGTTCGTCACCGGGATCTTCCCGGCCCTCGGTGAGCGCCGCAAGCAGCGCGCTGGTGGCCTCTCCGGAGGTGAGCGTCAGATGGTCGCGATGGGCCGGGCGCTGATGATGGAGCCGTCGGTCCTGCTGCTCGACGAGCCCTCCGCGGGGCTCTCGCCGGTCATGCAGGACGAGGTCTTCGTGCAGACCCGCAAGATCAACCAGGCGGGTGTCTCGGTCGTGATGGTCGAGCAGAACGCCCGTCGCTGCCTGCAGATCTGTGACCGCGCCTACGTGCTCGACCAGGGCCGCAACGCGTACACCGGAACGGGCAGCGATCTGGCCGAGGACCCGAAGGTCATCGAGCTCTACCTGGGCACGCTGACCCAGCGCTGATCGGGTAGGTCTCGGGCGCAACGAGGGCCCGGCCGTGACGGCCGGGCCCTCATCGTTCTCGTCTCAGAAGGTCAGGACGTGGGCGGAACCACCCCGGAGACGTTGTCGATCTTCTTGTAGTTGTTGCCGGTGTACCTGTTGATGTCGTACGAGCCCGTGGACAGGCTGCCGGAGTCGGTCATGTCACAGGGACCGCTCTTGCCGTCGTAGTCGATGTCCTCGCCGTCCTCGATCATCTGGGCGCACTCCTCGAACGTGGTGCACTTCGTGCCATCGCGCGTCACGCCGGGGATCTCTTCGGCGATGGCGGTGCCGGCGTCGCTGCCGGCCGCGATCGCCGCGAGAGCGCTGATGATCGTGGCGTCGTAGGACTCGGGACCGTAGACCACTTCGCTCTTGACATCCGGGTGGGC
>JALZDD010000852.1 GCA_030862715.1 Actinomycetota bacterium
GTTCAGCCGGCGAAGCCGACCTTGCCGACCTTGGCCGGGCCGATCTCGATGTAGGCGAGCTTCTCGGTCGGGACGATGACCTTGCGGCCCTTGCTGTCGGTCAAAGCGAGCACAGCGCCGCCACCGAGGGCGTCGGCGATGAGCTTCTCCACCGATTCGCTGGACTCCTCGGTCTCTACGACGAGCTCACGGGCGGCCTGCTGGACGCCGATCTTGACCTCCACGGGTCCTCCTTGCGATGGGTCGATCAATGCTTCGGAATCCTCTCACACGGACTGTGAGGAACCCCGTCGTTGCGCTACGAGCGGAATCAGTCAGTCTTCGGATAGCCGCGGATGCCGCGCCAGGCGAGGCCGGCGACGAGGCGGGCGGCGTCTTCCTGGGAGAGGTCGCCGTTGTTGTGGAGCCAGTAGCGGGCGCTGACCTGCGCCTGGCCGACCAGGCCGACGGCGAGCAGGTGGGAGGCCGCGGCGGCGAAGCCGGTGTCCTCGGCGATGACCTCGGCGACCGCCTCGGCGCACTCGTTGGTGACCCGGTCGACCTGCTCACGCACGGCGGGGTCGTTGGTCAGGTCGGACTCGAACACGAGCCGGAAGGCGCCGGTCTCGGAGGCCACGTAGTCGTAGAAGACCGCGACACAGCGGGCCACGCGTTCCTTGTTCTCGTCGGTCGACGCCAGGGCCTCCCGGCAGCGATCGATGATCTCGTTCGCGGACTTCTCCAGCAGGGCGAGATAGAGGTCGAGCTTGCCGGGGAAGTGCTGGTAGAGAACGGGCTTCGAGACCCCGGCCCTCTCGGCGATGTCGTCCATCGCGGCGGCGTGGAAGCCGTAGGCGACGAAGACCTCGAGAGCGGAATCGAGAAGCTGGGCTCGTCGTTCCGTCCGGGGCAGTCGCGCCCCTCGCGGTCGAGTGGGGTCGAGCTCGGATTGGTGCGTGGTCACCCCAGCAGCCTACCCGCTGGTACTCGGATCGCGGGACGCGTCGCTGTCTCGCCCACGGATGAGGGAACATGGAGAAGTGCCTGCGGTGTTCAAGTAGGCATACGTACGTCCGAACTGAGGAGCAGTTGTGTCCCTAGCCCCGCTCGTGGAGCCCGCTGACGAGCTGACGATCGACGAGGTGCGCCGCTACAGCCGCCACCTCATCATCCCCGACGTCGGCATGGACGGGCAGAAGCGCCTGAAGAACGCAAAGGTGCTGGTCATCGGCGCCGGCGGTCTCGGCTCGCCAGCCCTGCTCTACCTGGCCGCGGCCGGCGTCGGCACCCTCGGCATCGTCGAGTTCGACGAGGTCGACGAGTCCAACCTGCAGCGCCAGATCATCCACAAGCAGTCGACGGTGGGCCAGCCCAAGGCCGACTCCGCCGCGGCGGCGATCAAGGAGGTCAACCCGTACGTCGACATCGTGCTGCACGACGTGCGGCTCGACAACGACAACGTGCGCGAGATCTTCACCGGCTACGACCTGATCGTCGACGGCACCGACAACTTCGCGACCCGCTACCTGGTCAACGACGCGGCGTACTTCCTCAAGATCCCCTACGTCTGGGGGTCGATCTACCGCTTCGACGGGCAGGCGTCGGTGTTCTGGCCGCACGCGACGTACGACGACGGGACCAGTGCAGAAGCGCCGTGCTACCGCTGCCTCTACCCCGAGCCGCCACCGCCGGGCATGGTGCCCAGCTGCGCCGAGGGCGGCGTGCTCGGCGTGCTGTGCGCGAGCATCGGCTCGATCCAGGTCAACGAGGCCATCAAGATGCTGACCGGCGTCGGCGACCCGCTCGTCGGGAAGCTGATGATCTACGACGCCCTCGAGATGGAGTACCGCAAGCTGCGGGTCCGCAAGGACCCGAACTGCGCGCTGTGCGGAGCCGCCCCGACCGTCACCGGGCTCATCGACTACGAGACCTTCTGTGGAGCGATCTCGGAGGAGGCCGCCGACGCCGCCGTCGGCTCCACGATCTCGGTGGTGCAGCTCGAGCACATGCTCAAGGAACGTGAGGAGGGCGCCCGCGACTTCGTCCTCATCGACGTGCGCGAGCCGAACGAGCACGAGATCAACCGGATCCCCGGTGCGGTCCTCGTGCCGAAGGGCGAGTTCCTCAACGGCAACGCCCT
>JALZDD010000893.1 GCA_030862715.1 Actinomycetota bacterium
GCGTTCTGCACCCTCGACGAGGTCCGCGACCGGGCCGCCGACTTCACCGCGCGCCGGGTCGAGGCCGCCCTCGCCGCGCTGCGGGGCGGCCCCGGCTACACCGAGTCGGGCCGCCCCTAGCGCCTACCTCACCGCGACCGGGTCAGCTCCGCGACGACCACAGCCCGCGGACGGAGGCTGACCGGCCCGAGCAGACCCGAGGTCGGCGGGACCTGGTTCGCCTTGCCGCGCTGGTTCAGCAGCGTGTTGGTGACCCGGACCTCGATCGTGTTCGTGCCGGCATGCAGCGCCTCGGTGGCGTCGATGACGTACGGACGCCACATCGCCCGCGGCAGCACGACCCCGTTGACGGTGACCTGCGCGATGTCGCGCACCTCGCCGAGGTCGAGCAGCATCCGCCGCCCGGCCAGGTCCGCGGCGGTGACGTCGACGGAGGTGCGGTAGGTCGCGCTTCCGGAGAAGCGGGGGTCGATGGTCGTCCACGATCCCAGCGGCCGGGTCTGCTCCGACTCGCCCTCCCGCTCGAGCTTCACCGTCCATGGCCCGTCCAGCGCGATCGGCTGCAGCGGGTCGGTCACCGTGGCCTGGCCGCGGTAGGTCCGCTGCCCGTCCGTGCCGGTGAGGGTCGTCGTCCCCGGCTCGTCGACCAGGACCGTCGCCTCGAGCGAGCCTCGCCCGGTCACCGACTTGCTCACCGACTCGGCCACCTGGTCGCCGACCAGGTGCGCTCCTGGCCTGGTGCCCTTCTGGAAGACGATCGCGAGCGTCTCGTAGGGGTCGAGCCGCAGCGGCACAGTGGTCTCCTTGCTCCCGCCCTCGTCGTAGGTCGCGGCGACCTCCGTGCTGCCGTCGCGTGGGTCCCAGATCTCCGGCACGCCGTCGATCGGAAGGGTCGCCGAGGTGCTGACGGCCTGGTCGCTCTCGTTGTTGACCAGGAACGCGACGTCCCCGTCCCGGCTGGTACGCAGCACCCGCACCGCAGGCGCCGCGGGACTGAGGCCGGCGGCGGAGACACCGGCGGAAGCCGCCAGCCCACCGAGAGCGTCCTCGTCCGCGACGACGGCTACGTGGCCGTCGCCGTGCCGGATCCAACCCGCCGAGGCGCCACCGAACAGCGAGCGCAGCACCCGGTCCAGCTCGGCGGTCCGACCACCGGCCTCCAGCTCGGGCAACGGTCCGACGGCCGCCACGCGCCCGCCGCCGCGTACGAACTTCTTCAGGGTCCGAGCCGTCTCCAGGTCCAGCACCGGCGTCGTCGGCAGCACGAGCATCCGGTACCTCGCCTCGCCGACCAACAGCTCGCCGTCGTCGGAGCGCGCCTGATAGCGAGTGCCCGGATCACCGGAGAGTGAACCGTCGCTGACCAGGTCGAAGTCGACCTGACCGCGCTCGAGTGCGAAGGCGGCGCCGCTGAGGTGGTCGTCGAGCTGGTGCTCGGCATCGGTGCTGCGGGTCTGCTCAGCGGCCCGTTGCGGCTGCACCAGGGCGGTCCGGGCGAGCGAGTCGCCCCGGCCGAGCTCCATGACCCGGCCGATCCAGGCGTCGACGTCGCCCATCGCGTCCCAGTAGGTGCTGGCCGGTCCGAACGGCGGCGCGAAGTAGACCTGCTTCTCGTCGGTCCACATCGCGTGCAGCGCGGTGAAGTTGGCTCCCCGAGTGGCCAGGGCACCGATCGTGGCGTGCATGTACTCCGGCGCGACACCCCAGCCGGAGTTGCCGAACACCTCAACCAGGGCGCGCTCGGCGCCGCTCTGGTGAGCCGCCGAGGCGGCGTTACGCATCAGCGTGGTCTGCCTGCCCGCGGTGTAGTCGGTGGTGATCATGTCGGTGCCGGGGACCTGGGCGTACTGGTTGTTCTTTGCCAGGTCGCCGGTGCTGTGCATCCGCTGCTGCGGGCCCTCCTCGTCGAGGAGCGGGTTGGTGATCAGCTGCAGCCCGTGCTCGCCCATCCAGGCGGCCTGGCGCTGGTAGTAGTTGGTCGCGAACGCGTCGTTGACCGCGCGCCAATAGGTTCCGGCGTACTGCTCACCGGTGCGGCCGAGCTGGTCGGAGGCGGCGGTGAAAGCGACGCCCGGGGACCCGCCCGCGTCCTCGATCAGGTCCTCGAGACCGTCGGACCAGGCGAGCCGCTTGAAGGGCCACGGCTCGGCCGAGGAGATGAACGGCTCGTCGTCCCAGAAGCCCGGCACCACCGAGCCCATCGCCCAGCCGAAGCGTCGCAGGTACTCTCCCTGCACCACCTCGAGCAGCTGGTCGGTCGCGTCGGGGTCGAGCAGGTTGAGGTAGCCGCGGTGGTAACCGCTGGTGTCGTCGACCAGGGTCGTGTGGGCGAAGGTGTCCACCTGCCAGCGTCCCGCCGGCACCCTCCAGGAGCCGTCCTCGAGGTTCGGGGTGAGCTCGACCAGGTCGCCGCCATCCGTCGATCCCGTCGGGCGAGCCGCGGCCGCGACCGTGTCCTTCAGCCTGACCAGCGGGCCGCCGAAGTCACCGATCGCCTCGCTGCTGTCGTAGGTCTGCGACCACAGCGCCGCCCCGGCCGGGTCGGTCACGGTCAGGTCGTTCCACTGCACGCGCTGAAGGCCCTCGACCGCGTCCTCGATCCCGACGCCGCCGAACTCCGCGCTGACCGCTGGAGCACCCGTTGCGTACGTCGCGTCGACCGCCGCGGGCTGGACGGTCTTGTTGATCACCGGCTGGATCCGGTCGCCGGAGACGGTGACGCTGATCGTCTGCTCCCGCCTCGGCGAGAAGCCCGGGGTGTTCACGCCCGTGGTCAGCCGAGTTCTCGAGCCGCCGTCGAGGCGCCAGACGCTCGCCTTGCCCTTGACGTCCACGTCGACGAGGTAACCGCGGCTGCCGTCCACGGAGGCGCGTACGACGAGCTGCGCGCCGGAGGCGGTCAGGGTGACCTTCCCGGTCGCGGTGTAGTCGCCCCAGGCCGCACCGGAGCTGATCGGGTGCGCGCCCTCCCGGATGGCCGCGTCCACGACGAGCCGTCCGCCTTCGACGCTGAGGCCGCTGGACTCGGCCGGGTCGATCGTCGCCGGACCCTCGACGACCCGCGTCGAGCGCTGCAGCGCCTTCAGCCGCAGCTCGGGGCTCGGCTCGTACGCCTTGTCCCCGACGGTGCCGCCGTTGGCGATGATGCCGCCCGCCTTGCCGCTGGGGAAGTTGCTGTCGTTGAACAGCCAGATCCGCATCCCGGTGCGCTGCGCCTCGCGTAGGACGTGCTCGACGATGTCGAACCAGGCCTCGGTGAAGAACGCCGGCTGCATCTTGTCGCCGCCGTATGGGAAGAGGACCGCCTCGTAGACGCCCTTGTCGCGCATCTCCGCCATCTGCGCGTCGACGACGTCCGGGGTCACGTTGCCCGTCCAGTACCAGTAGAACGCCGGGCGGCTGTCGCTGGGCGGGTCGGCGAAGGCCGCCGGGTCGAAGCCGCGTGCCTCGGTCGCCGCCTCCGTCGCCTGGGTCGCCACCGCAGGGTCGGTGGGCACGGTGCCGAGCGCGAGCGATGTCGCCAGGGCCGCGGTGCCGGCGAGAAGGCCGGTGAGTCGGATCATGTTCTGCTCCCTACCTGGTGATGAACGTGTACGTGCCGGTCCCGACCTCGAACTCGGCGAACCCGGGGACCGTCGAAGTCACTCGGCGTGCGCCGGTCGGGGTGATGACCCGAACGCCCTCGGCTGCCGGCACCCGGACGGTCGCGGTGGTGTTCGGCGGGATCGTGGCGGTGAGCCGGACCCGTCCGTCCGTCCGGACCCAGGAGCTGGAGATCGTGCCCCGGACCGACTCATAGGAGGACGCGGCCGACTCGACGTCACCGACGAGTGCGGGCTCGATCACGACCTTCTTCCAGGCCACCGAGTCGTCGGCCTGGGTGATGCCCGCCACCCCACCGGTGAACCAGGAGTCGATCGCGCCGAGCATGTAGTGGTTCTGCGAGGCGCCGGAGCTGGTCCAGCTCTCCGGCAGCGAGGTCGCGCCGGCGGCGAGGAACTTGCCGTAGCTGACGCCGTCGTCGCGCTGCACCCAGTCGTGGAGCACGTCGTCGAGCCGTTCCCGAGAAAGCAGGTCGACGGCCGCGTACAGGCCCACCTCACCGACGACGATGTGGTCGTCGGCGTCGCGGATCTGCTGGACGAACCTGTCCAGCACACCGGCGCGCAGGTCGGCCGGGACGAGGTTCTCCTGGAGCGCCAGGGCCTGGCTGGCCTGGTCGCCGTTGCCGTAGAGCCCGGTCTCCGGGTGGTAGAAGGTCGCGTGGAAGGCGGTCGCCACCTCTCCTGCCTTCCGTTCGTACGCAGCAGCGTCCGCCTCGCGTCCGAGGGCGGCCGCGATCCTGCTCATGTGGGTGAGGATCCGGTGGTAGGCCCAGGTCTGGGTCAGCGCCGGAGGCGTGGCAGGCGAGGCCGGGGTGATCCAGTCACCGAGGCCACCGGAGACGATGCCGTCGGTCGAGATCGAGGCCAGGTAGTCGGCGTACTCCACCATCTGCGGCCAGTGGGCGCGCATGGCGCTCTCGTCGCCGTACCACTGGTAGATCTGCCAGGACGACACCGCGAGGGTCGCGCCCCAGTTGGCGTCGTGCCGGAAGGCCCCGGCGAAGAGGGCGTCCTCCGGTGCGGTGGTGGGGACCAGCCCGTTGTCCTGCTGGGCATCGACGACGTCCTGCAGCATCTTGCGGTAGTGCGCCTGGACGTCGTAGCCGTAGGCGAGGGTGTCGAAGACCAGGTTGGTCTGGTCGAGCCAGCCGAGCTTCTCGCGGTGCGGGCAGTCGGTGAAGACGGAGTACATGTT
>JALZDD010000898.1 GCA_030862715.1 Actinomycetota bacterium
GACCTCGGGAACCCGGATCCGGTCGTTGATACGAAGCTCAGTGCTGATGTGTCCTCCAGTTGTTGTGGCTGCGGAGGCTCTGGATCTCGGCTTCCGGGCCGCGTGCACGGGCGGTCCGGAAATCAAAGAAGGCTCCCGCTGGATTGTCACAAGCGGAAGCCAGTCAAGACGCTCACCCGCGAACGGGCTCGCACCACCGAATCCATTGACCCCTAGAATTCTGGGGCACTGTCTTCGGGACCGGACCCGACGACCTTTGTTGCTGGGCGGTCGATGCGGGTGGGAGAACGCTGTCGTGATCTCCGCTTGCTGGATCAAACCGACGGCGTACGTCGGCTGATCGGTCAACACGGAACACTACTGCAACATTCCCGCCTTGCCGAATCCTCAGCTGCGGCAACACCGGTCGGCGCCCGGAGGCCCAAAGGTTCACCAGCAGAGCCCCACCAGGCCAACATGGCCGGATCCGGACAATACGTCTCACGTCCTTGTGACCTCAACCACATTGCTCCACGCTGAGAACCCTGCGTTGGAACGTTTCATTCCGGGAAGGGCCACACTCATGTCTCAGTCATCTCCATCCGTGACCGGCCGTCGGTGGCGTCGCACGGCGTGGGCCGTCGGCTTGACAGTGCTCCTCGCGACCTCGGGTTCGGCACTCGCCGCCGGACCGCACACGGCCGAGGCCGCTACCTCGGTGCCGGCATCGCGCTCCCTCGTTCCAACGGGGCTCACCACCAACGGGCGGACGGATCCGCTCGGCATTCCGGGGTCGGCGCCCTCGTTTGGATGGGCGTTCGAACAGAGCGCCCAGCGGGGTGTCACCCAGTCGGCCTACCAGCTTCGGGTCTACCGGCACGGACAGGCCGAACCCGCCTGGGACTCGGGCCGGGTCGAGTCCGGCGAGCAGGGCAACATCGAGTACGAAGGTCCAGACCTCGAGTCCGCGTCTCGCTACACGTGGCAGGTCCGTGCCTGGGACGGGACCGGCCGGCCGGGGCCCTGGAGTGAATCGGGATCGTTCGAGACCGGTCTGCTCAGGGCCTCCGACTGGGGCGATGCCACGTGGATCGGGCGCGAGGCGGCCGACCCCGCCAGGGAATGGACGGACTATTCGGCGTCCGTCCGGTTCACGATGACCGGACCTGCCTTCGGTACCTTCGTGCGCGCACGGAACGCGAACAACGGCTGGATGATGCAGTTGAACACCACCGATGGCACGCCCCGTCTCGTCGTCCACACTCGGGTCGGTGGGAGCTACGCCGTTCTCGAATCGATCGACCTGACCCCGTTCGGGTACACCGTGGACGCTCTTCGATCCGGCGAGCACACCCTTGCGTTCACGACGGACGGGGATCAGATCACCACAGCTCTCAATGGGGACGTGGTGGACCGTCGCACCGATTCGCGCTTCCCCTTCGGCTTTGTCGGTTTTCGCACCTGGGGCGGTGGCGGTGAGGCCGTCACGGTGCATGAGGTCGACGTCAAGTCCACCGGTGGCCAGACCATGCTCGCCACCGACTTCTCCGACGGCTCCAACCCCTTCACATCGGGTCGCGTGACCGATCAGGGTCTGGTAGTCGACGGGGACTCCGACGCGATCGTGGATGCCTCGCGGCCGCATCCGTTGCTGCGCGAAGACTTCGCCACCGACAACGGACGGGAGGTCGCCGCCGCGCGTGTGTATGCATCGTCCCGTGGGCTCTACGAGCTGACGATCAACGGACAGCCGGTAGGTGACCAGCACCTGGCCCCGGGCTGGACTGACTATCGGACACGCATCCAGTCCCAGACCTACGACGTCACGAACGCGGTGCGGGAGGGGCAGAACACGATCGGTGCCGCGCTCGCGCCCGGCTGGTTCAGCGGGAAGGTCGGCATCGGCTGGACCGAGCAGTACGGAACCAACCCCTCGCTGATCGCCCGGGTGCGAGTCGAGTACACAGACGGGACGGTGGAGTGGACCTCGACCAACGGCGACTGGACCAGCGCCGACGGTCCGTTCGTCCGGGCCGATCTGCAGGACGGCGAGACATTCGACTCCCGTCTGATGAAGGACGGCTGGGACGAGCCCGGGTTCGACGAGCAGGAGTGGAGCGCGGTCGAGGAGATGCCTTCGGCCACCGAGCTGCTCGTGCCACAACCCGACGACCCGATCCGGGAGACCGAGGTGCTCACCGCACGCCGCCACACCGAGCCGAAGCCAGGAGTTCACGTGTACGACCTCGGCCAGAACATGGTGGGCGTCGCTCGCCTGACGCTCACCGGCGAGCCGGGCGAGACCGTACAGATCCGGCACGCCGAGATGCTCAACCCTGACGGGACCCTCTACACCGACAACTTCCGCACTGCCAAGGTCGTCGACCGCTACGTCTTCGGCGAGGCAGGCACGATCACCTACGAGCCCACGTTCACCCAGCACGGCTTCCAGTACGTCGAGATCACCGGCGTCGATCGCGCACCTGCCGTCGAGGATGTCAATGGCGTCGTGTGGGGGTCGGACCTCCCGGCCACAGGCAACCTGACGACGTCCGACGACATGGTGAACCAGCTGATGAGCAACATCTCCTGGAGCCAGCGAGGCAACTTCTTGTCGATTCCGACCGACACCCCCGCCCGGGACGAGCGGCTCGGCTGGACCGGTGACATCAATGTCTTCGGGCCGACCGCTGCCTATCTGCGCGACACCCGGGCGTTCCTGAGCAAGTGGATGGCCGACGTACGCGATGCCCAGAAGCCCAACGGGGATCTGCCGGCGGTCGTGCCCTCGCCCAACGACGTGTTCGCCCAGGGTGGGGTCGCCTGGGCCGACGCGGCGGTCACCGTCCCGTACTCCGTGTTCCACGCGTACGGCGATCACCGCATCGTGCGAGAGAACTGGGACATGATGGTCCGCTTCATGGACTACGTGGAGAACTCTGCGGGCCAGGATCTCATCGACGACAAACGCTCTGCGTTCTACACGACCGACTGGCTCCATCTGGACAAACGCAACACACCGCTGGCGGTGATGGGAACCGCCTACTTCGCAGAGAACGCCAGGATGATGAGCGAGATGGCCGAAGCGCTCGGCGAGGATGCCGAGGCCAGTCGCTATGCCGCCCTCTCCGAGCGGGTACGCCGGGCGTTCACCGATCGGTTGGTGGCACCGGACGGCACCGTGGACGGCGACACCCAGACTGGGTACGCCCTGGCGATCTCGATGAACATGGTCACGGACGAGTCGAAGCTGACCGGCGCCAAGAACAAGCTCGCTGACAAGATCGCCGAATTCGACAACCACTTGGCCACCGGTTTCGTGGGCACCCCCGAACTGCTGCCGGCCCTATCGGCCGCCGGACACGATGACCTGGCGTTCACGCTGCTGCTCAACGACACGTTCCCGTCGTGGGGTTATGAGATCAAGGGCGGAGCCACCACGATCTGGGAGCGATGGAACTCAAAGAACCCCGACGGTTCCTTCGGGCCTGTCGACATGAACTCGTTCAATCACTACGCCTACGGCGCGGTGGGCGAGTGGATGTTCCAGAACCTCGGAGGCATCTCCGCGACGAAGCCGGGATACGCAACGTCGCGGATCGCGCCGGACACCGACAACGGACGCATCACCAGCGCCGCCGCATCTGTGCAGACCGTCCACGGAAAGGTTGCGTCCACCTGGGCCGTCCGCGGCAAGACCACCCACCTGACAGTCGAGGTTCCCGTCAACACCACGGCCGAGGTCGTCATCCCGGTACCTGAGGGGTTCACGGTTCGGGAGAGCGGCCGACCGATCGACACCGCCCCTGGTGTCTCCTCGAGCGCCAGCGACGGCAGCACGCACCGTGTCGAGGTCGGATCCGGGCTCTACCGGTTCACGGTGGTGCCCGGCTGAGGTTCCTCAGGCGCTCGGCTCGACCCAGGCCGTACGCGGCCCGACAGTCACCAAATGCCAGCCCTCGGCCACCTTCTGCAGGTCATCGCCCTCGATCGCGAACGGCACCGGGCCGGCGAGATCGAGCACGAGGGCGTCGGCGCCGTCGTGGACGGCGGCCTGAGCCGCGTCCCGCAGGGAGACCGGAACCGGGCGGGCGTTGGCCTGCCACGCCTGCAGCGGCGCGGTGCCGGTGAACCCGAGCAGCGCCTGCCGCCCGTCGGCGCCGGTGAGCAGCACCGTGGCCATGTCGGAGGTCTTGTCGTGGGCCAGACCTGCCTGATTGCCTCGGGCTCCGCTTCGGCCGGCCTCGTCGACCTCCACCTCGCCCAGCACCGCGACGACCGGGACGAGCACCCGGGCAGCGGCCAGGGTGGTGAGCACGTCGGCGTGAGTGGCCTGGCCCGCGGCGTACGACCTCATCACGGTCGCGACCTCCGGGCTGGTCTCCCCGGTGTCGCCGGGAAATGCCGTGCCGAGGAGTCGTTTGTCGTTCATCGCCTCCCCATTCAACAACAGAGCGACATCAGGGCCGATATCGGGGACAGTCCGGGTGCCAGACGACCACGACGGTGGAAGACTGCAGGTATGGACCAAGGCGCCTACCTCGCATTAGCCGCAGCCCTCACCGTTCTGGGCGCGATCTGGACCTGGGTCGCGTTCCGACGGCGCGGCCTCGGCGCCGGCGTGAGGGCTGCAGGGTGGACGCTGCTCGCCCCGGCGGCGTACCTGACCGGGCTGCTGCGCGCCGGTGGCCGGATCGTCGACGCGATCGCCGACTGGGCCGCGCGCCTGGTCTTCAGCCCGACCGTCTGGATCGGGTTCGGCATCGCCGCGCTCGCGATCGTGCTGATCTTCGTCGCCCGCCTCCTGCCCACCAAGGAGAAGCCGAGCCGAGCGGCCCGGAAGGAGGCCGCGGGTGCCGCACCCGCCGGTTCGGCCGGCCCGGCCTCGGTCGCGGCCCCGAAGACGGCCAAGGGCCCGGTGGTCGACGACGATGACGAGGACATGGCCGACGTCAACGACATCTTGAAGAAGTACGGCATCTCCTGAGTTGTCCGACTCCCCAACCGCCGATCTCCTCACGATCGCGATGAGCCGTCCGGCCACCCTCGGCCCCGGACGGCTGATCTGCGTCGACGGCCCTGCCGGCTCCGGCAAGACCACGCTGGCCACCGCCCTGGCGGAGACGACGCAGGCCCCGGTGGTCCACATGGACGACCTGTACGCCGGCTGGGACGGCCTCGCGGACGGCATCGCCCAACTCGAGACGATCCTGCTCCCTCTCGTCGAGGGCGCCGCCGGCTCCTACCGCCGTTACGACTGGCACGCGGGCGAGTACGCAGAGACCGTGCTGGTCCCACCGAGCCCGCTGCTCGTCATCGAGGGCGTCGGCAGCGGCGCGGCCGCGTACGACGGTTTCCGCACCGCCCTCGCCTGGGTCGACGCTCCCGAGGAGGAGCGCCGGCGACGCGGCATCGACCGCGACGGCGAGACCTTCGCACCTCACTGGGACGCCTGGGCGGCGGCCGAGATCGAGCACTTCGCCCACGACCTGACCGCCGCCCGCGCCGACATCATCGTGACCACATGATGGTGACGGCCTGATCCTGGAAGGTCAGGAGATCAGCTCGTCCAGGCGGCTGTAGGCCCGCGCGTCTCCCTGGAGGACCTCCGAGCGCCGCCCGTCGACCGAGACCGGTACGTCACCCGCGACCGTGACCCGGCGCATCTCGCGCGGGTGGTGGTCGAAGTCGGCGACCGCGTAGTGCTGGGTGGCGCGGTTGTCCCACATCGCCACGTCGCCGGGCTGCCAGGCCCAGCGGATGGTGTTCTCGAGCTTGGTGACCCGGTCCTGGAGCAGGTTGAAGAGGTGGATCGACTCGGTGGAGGTGAGCCCGTCGAACTCCTTGACGAAGCTGCCCA
>JALZDD010000935.1 GCA_030862715.1 Actinomycetota bacterium
GGTCGTGACCGTCGACACCGAGGCCAACATCGCCGTGGGCGACGTGCCCTGGGGGCTGCCGCCGGACATCGTCATCCGCCCCGGCGACCCGCTCCCGGATCTCCCCGACGCACCCCTCATCGTGCAGGTGCGTGACGCACACCGCCGTCCCGAGGTCGGCCGGACCGTCGCCGAGCTCCCGGACGCCGTCGTGCTGGTGGAGTGGGGGTGGCCCGGTGCGTACGACGGACCGGGGTTGCCGCGATTGTGCCCGCAGGGGTTCTCCCTGCCGGGTGTGGCCGCTGTGACCGAGGTGCTGCGACGATCGGGCTGGACCCGGTGAACCCCGCACCAGTGAGCCCAGCACGGGTGGGCCTCGACATCGGCGGCACCAAGGTCCACGGCATCGCGATCGGGCCGGACGGGGCGGTGCTCGCCGAGGAGCGTGCTCCCACCATCCTCGGAGCCGAAGGGGTCGTGAAGAGTGCGGCCGCGGTGGTCGCGAGCCTGCGCGACGCGCTCGACGGCGGCGAGATCTGCTCGATCGGGGTCGGCATCCCCGGAATCGTCGACACCCGCGCCGGCACCGTGAAGCACGCGGTCAACCTGGGCCTGGACGGCGACGCCTTCCCGCTCGCGGAGCTGCTCGGCGCGCGGGCCGGAGCGGTCGTCACCCTCGAGAACGACACCAACGCGGCAACCCTCGGCGCACACGCCGTCGAGGACGTCGACGACCTGGTCTACCTCTCGCTCGGCACCGGCCTGGCCGCCGGTCTCTACCTCAGCGGCGCGCTCCGCCGAGGCTTCCACGGCGCCGCCGGGGAGGTCGGGCACCTCCCGGTCGACCCGGAGGGCCCGGTGTGCGGGTGCGGGCAGCGCGGCTGCCTCGAGCTGGTCGCCTCCGGTGCCGCACTCGCGGCCGCCTGGCCGACGGCCACCGGCCACCCCGCCGCGGCGCTCTTCGCCGCAGCAGCCTCGGGCGACCCGGCGGCCGTCGTCGTGCGAGACCGCTTCGCAGACGGCGTCGCCGCCGCCGTACGCTCGCTCGCTCTCGCCGTCGACCCCGAACGCGTCGTCATCGGCGGGGGTGTCGCGACGGTCGGGGAGCCGCTGCGGGAGGCGATCGCGCTCGCGCTGGCCCGGCAGGCCGAGACGTCGCCGTTCCTCGCCTCTCTCGAGCTCGCCTCGCGCCTGCGGGTGGTCTCCGCCGCCCCGGTCGCCGCCATCGGCGCTGCCCTGATCACCCCGACGAAGGATTGACATGGAAGTAGTTGTCCTCGAGACCGCCGCCGCCGTGGCCTCCCTCGCCGCGGACACGATCGAAGACGTCGTACGTCGCCGGGCGGCCGCCGGCACCCCCGCAGTGCTCGGCCTGGCCACGGGCTCGACGCCGCTGGCGACGTACGAGGAGCTCATCCGGCGCGCCCGGGACGGTCGCGGGCCGTCGTACGAGGGCGTGGAGACGTTCAACCTGGACGAGTACGTCGGCCTGCCCGACGGGCACGAGCAGTCCTATCTGGCGACCATCCGGCGTGAGTTCACCGACGCGATCGGCATCCCGCCCGAGCGGGTCCACGGACCCGACCCGACCGCGGAGAACCTGCCGACGGCGGGGGAGCGTTACGAGGCGGCGATCGTGGCCGCGGGCGGCATCGAGGTGCAGATCCTCGGCATCGGCTCCGACGGCCACCTGGCCTTCAACGAGCCCGGCTCGTCGCTGGCCTCGCTGACCCGGATCAAGACGCTCACCGCCAGGACACGCAAGGACAACGCGCGCTTCTTCGGCTCACCCGACGCGGTGCCGCACCATGTGCTCACCCAGGGGCTCGGCACCATCACCCGAGCCGGCCACCTGCTTCTCCTCGCCACAGGGGAGGGCAAGGCCGAGGCGGTCGCCGCCGCGGTCGAGGGACCCATCTCGGCGACCTGCCCGGCGTCGGTCCTCCAGCTCCACGGCCACGTCTCGGTCCTCCTGGACGAGGCCGCCGCCTCCCGGCTCGTACGCCGCGACTACTACCGCGAGGTCTACGCCGGGAAGCCGGACTGGCAGGGCCTCTAGAGAGCGTCGCGGAGCCGCTCGGCGGCGGTCTCCGGCGGGATGTCGTTGACCCAGAGCGCGACGCCGGACTCGATGCCGGCCAGGTACTTCAGCCGCCCCGGCGCCCGCCGGATGGTGAAGATCTCGGCGGCCAGGTGCCAGGTGTCCTCGCGGCCGGTCGGGGCCTGCTGCCAGCCGGCGATGTAGGGCACCGGGCCGGCGTCGTCGAGCCCGTCCATCCGACGCAGGCACTCCTGGTAGAGCGCGGCGAGGTCGTCCATCTCGTCGGCGGTCAGCCCTGGGAGCGAGCCCACGTGGCGCCGCGGCACGACGCGGATCTCGTAGGGCCAGCGACCGGCATAGGGCACGTACGCCACGAACGTCCCGTTCTCGGCCACCACCCGCGACCCGTCGGCGATCTCGTCGGCGAGCACCGCACACTGCAGGCACTCGCCGGTGGCGTCGCGATGGGCATCGGCGGCGTTCACGAGGGACTCGATCCGCGGCGGCAGCACCGGCATGGCGTAGATCTGCCCGTGCGGGTGCTGCAGCGTCACGCCGATCTCCTCGCCGCGGTTCTCGAAGCAGAAGACGTACGCCACCTCCGGCATCGCCGTCAGCTGCTCGGTGCGGTGGGCGAGCGCCGCGAGCACCGTGCGCACCCGCTCGGGAGGAAGATCGACGAAGCTCTGCTCGTGATCGCTGGTGAAGCAGACGACCTCGCACCGGCCACGCCCGGGCTGGGAGACGAACGGCTCCCCGGTCGCCTGGCCGACCGCGACCGTCGAGAGCGCCGGGAACCGGTTCTCGAAGGCCACCACGTCGTAGCTCTCGGCCGGGATCTCGGTCAGCCGCCCGTCGACCGACGGGCACAGCGGGCACTCGTCCGAGGGCGGCTTGAACGTACGCGTCTGCCGGTGTCCCGCCACCGCCGTCCAGGTCGCGGTCAGCCGGTCCCAGCGCAGCTGCGAGCCGCCCGCCCGCGGCTCCAGCGGCCGCTCGTCGTGCACCGACCGCAGCGTCGGCTGCTCATCGAAGAACCAGATCTCGCGTCCGTCCGCCAGCTTCGCTGACGTGGCCACCGGGTTGGTCGGCGCTGGGGTGTTCGGCATGCGCCCAGTATCGCCTGCGCCGGGCTACTTGCTGACGCAGGCCTGGGCAGCGCCCTGGGAGACGTTGCCGTTCTCGCCGAGGGAGCGGACCTGGATGCAGACCTTGGTGGCGCCCTCCAGGCGTACGACCGCCTTGGGCCGGTCCACGTTGCCGCTGGTGGAGTTGTCGCCGACCCACTTGTAGCCGGTCGCTCCGGGCACACCGGACCAGGTGAAGACGGCGCGGTTGCCCTTCAGTGTGCCCTTGACCTTGCCCGGTGCGGCGGGACCGGTGACCCCTGGGAGGTCGGTCTCGACGGGCGGGGGCGGGACCTCGTCGGGCTTCTCGTCATCGCCGCCGCGGGAGAGCACGATGCCGATGGCGGCGGCGATGAGGAAGAGGACGACGACCCCGATGATCGCCGGGGTCTTGCTGCGGGACTCCGGCGGGCGGGCACCGGTGAGGACGGACGGACCCTCATCCGTACGCGGGTAGCTGAACCGGGTGCGGTCGGTCGAGGCCGAGTGCACATCCGGGTGGGAGGCCGCCTGGACGGGCGGCGGGGGCTGGGCGATGACCTGGGAGGGCGGCTTGACCTCGGTGACCAGCTCGGCCTCCGGGTCGGCCGGCGGGGCGGGCAGGCTGCTGCGGCCCGAGCCGGTCGTCGGCCCGTCGCCGCGGGAGGCCGGCACCGTCGGGACCACCGGGATCGATCCGCTGCCACCGGCATCACGGTCGAGGACCTGCACCTCGGTGCGTCCCAGCCGCAGCTCCTGCTCGATCCGCTGGAAGTGGCGGGCCAGGTCGAGGACCGTCCTCGGCCGGTAGGTCGGGTCCTTCGCCATCGCCTGCTGCAGCACCCGGTCCAGAGACGGAGGTACGTCGGGCCGGCCCGTGGCCAGCGGCGCCGTGTGCAGGATGCGGGAGAAGACCGCACGGTCGGAGTTGTTGCCCCGCTCCGCGAACGGCGAGCGGCCCACGAGCAGGTGCCAGACGGTCGCGGCCAGCGAGTAGACGTCGGAGGCGACCGAGCCGTTGGACGCTGAGGTGAGGACCTCGGGCGGCGACCACGGCAGCGAGACCCCGATGTCGCCCTCGTCGTCGCGCGGGCGGCCGGCGATGCCGAAATCGGCCAGGCCGGGCACGTCGTAGCGGGAGAGCAGGATGTTGGACGGCTTGATGTCGCGGTGGATGATCCCGGCGCGGTGCGCGGTCTCGACGGCCGACGCCATCTGGATCCCGAAGCGCAGCGCGTCCTGCACCTTCATCGGGTTGTTGCGTACGCGGGCACCGAGGTCGGCGTTGGGGTAGTAGCCCATCACCAGGTAGGGCCGGCCGTCCGGCGTCTCGCCGGCGCTGTGCACCGGCACGATGAACGGGTGCTCGGCCAGCTCGGCCATCACCGCCGCCTCGGCGGCGAACTGCGCCCGCTGTGCCTCGGCGAGGTCGGAGGACCGCATCAGCTTCACCGCGACCCGGACCTTCGGGTGGTGGCGCTCGTAGAGGTAGACGTCGGCGAAGCCGCCCGAGCCGAGCCGGCCCAGGCAGGTCATCCCCGGCAGCTCGGGGCCGAGCTCGGGGTGTGGTGTCTGGGTCACGCGACCACATCCGTAGCGCAAGCGCCAGGATACGGACATGGCCGCGTGATGATTCGATGGCTCACTCGCTGGCGCTCTTTCACCCGAGAACCTCATAGGTCAGGTTGATGGAGCCGGCGAGGCTCACCACGGCGCCGGGCTCGAGGGCGTACTCCTCCATCGGCCGCATCTGCTGCGGACGCCCGCCGGGCAGGGTCAGGTAGGACCCGTTGGCGGAGCCGAGGTCGCGCACGAGCACCTGCCACTCCTCGAGCCGTACCTCGGTGTGCAGCCGGCTGATGTCGGGCAGCATCACCTTCACCAGATGCGGAGGTACGCCACCAGCCCCCGTGTTGCCGCTGGCATCCGCACGCGGAGACCGCCCGAAGACGGCACCTCGGTCCAGGATGACGACCCGGCCGTCGCCCAGCTTGAGCTGGCCCAGCGCGGGGCGCGGCACCGAGACCGGCTGCTGGTGCGGCGGCAGCGCCATCCGGCAGATGCGGCAGGTCGGGGAGTAGGGCGGCGAGGCGTGGCCCTGCGAGCAGTAGACCGCCCACACCGTCGGACCGCCCGCAGGCGGCACCGGGGTCGGCGTCGGGACGTCGCGGACCCGGGTCGCCATGTCGTTGGGCGGGGTTGCCGCCGGCGGGGGCATCGGGGGAGGCGGCACGGAGGGCCGGGCCGCGGGCGGCGCAGTCGGCGGGGGCGACGGCTGTCGGTCCGGTGGGCCCCACGCGTTCGGATCGGGCCTCTTGGCACCCTTCTTCCGCCACGGAAGCCCGTCGATGATGCCCTTCTTGGACTCGGGCGCAGGCTGGGACGGCGCCACCGGAGGCGGCGGCGCCTGAGCCGGGGGAGGGCTCTGGAACGACGGGACGCCCGGCATCGCCGGAGGGGGCGGCGGAGAGGCCGCCAGGTCCGAGCGCCGGATGGTGTGGTCCAGCGGCGCCATGGTCGAGTCGACCGGCGCCTGCGCGGAGAAGTCGGGGTCGAACACGACGTCCAGCGAGCGTGCGTGGGCGGTGTCGACCAGCGGCTGGTCCTCCTCCATCCCACCCCAGGCCCCGTTCGCGAGCTCGGCCCGCTCCGGGACGGCGGCGAAATGGCCGTCGGCCCACTTGCCGGAGACGTCGATGCCGTCGATGAAGACCGGCACCTCGTTGACGACGGCGGTCACCTTGGCAGGGGAGCGCACGGCGTACCGCACCCGCGGGCCCTCGCGTCCGACCAGCGCGAAGCCGGGGGCTCGCGGTCCATCAGCGGAGAGCAGTCCGGCGATCGCGTCGACCGGCCGGGGGTCGGCAAGAGCGGCCTGGACGCCGCCGACCCGTGGGTCACCGGGACCGAGCTGCACCAGCGCCCAGCACCGGTCGCCCTTCAACGCGAGCCAGTGCCCAGCACAGTAGGTAGCGGTATCACTCATGGGACGACGAGACGTCCCCTGCGGATCGTGAGGAGCCTGAGGTCGAGACGTCAGTCTCCGATGGGGCGGCGAAGAGCGAGGGAGGGGGTGTCACGAGTACCACAGTGACATTGTCGCGCCCGCCCGATGCAACCGCAGCGTCGACCAGCCTCTGGGCGAGGTTGTCGATGCTTCCACCCACACCGAGGGTCTTGGATGCGATCTCATGGATCTCGTGGTCCTCGAGCTCGCCGGTGAGGCCGTCGGAGCAGAGCAGGAACATGTCGTCGGGCGACACGGCCATCAGCCAGGTGTCCGCCTCGGGCGACGGGTAGGTGCCGAGCGACCGGGTGATGACGTTGCGCAGCGGGTGGACGCGGGCCTCGGCGGCGGTGATCATCCCCGCCTCGACCATGACGGCGACCTCGGAATGGTCGATGGTCACCTGCGTGACGCCGGCCGGGGAGAGCCGGTAGACGCGCGAGTCGCCGACGTTGAAGACCAGCCAGTGGGGCGCGCCCTCGTATTCGACGAGCGCGACCCCGGTCAAGGTCGTGCCCATGCCCTGCTTCTCGGAGTTGCGCGCCGCCTCCGAGGTGATCGCGGAGTTCGCGGCGTGGACGGCATCCTGGATGTCCTCGGGTACCGGGCAGATGGTCGCGAAGCGGCTCTGGAAGGTCTCCACCGCGAGGGCGCTGGCGACGTCGCCACTGGCATGACCGCCCATCCCATCGGCGACGACGGCCACCGCGGGCAGCATGACGAACGAGTCCTCGTTCACCTCGCGGACCCGGCCGACATCAGTCGCCCCCGCGGCACGCAGGGCTGGGTAACCGGTCATGCTGTTCCTTTGCGATGCCAATTATCTGGGACATCCCGGGCAGGATGCGAAATAGTGGTGCTGGAAGCGGACACTTTAGAACATCCCGTACGGTATCGGTGAGCGTGTTCACTGAGCCGTGTGCCACGTTTGGCTCATTCGTGTGGCTTCTTACACTGAGGCGCGCCTAGAGTAAGCCAGGCTTTTTGCGTCGGCTGGCCATTTGGCATGGAAGGACTTGGGGAGAGTCTTGGTGGCACGTTTCGGGATGGCGCCCGGTTGGATGCGGCGTCATCGGACCTCCATCGCGTCCTGGGCCGCTCTTGCCGTGGTTGCGAGCGGATTGACCGTCTACGCGATCCAGTCGACCGGCTACCCCGTGCACAAGGCCGACCTCGACGACGGCGGCATCTGGGTGACCAACCAGTCCTGGGGCACCCTGGGCCGGCAGAACCGCCCCGTCGCCCAGCTCGACGGTGTCGTCTGGGCGGGCAACGAGACCGGGTCCAGGTCCGAGCGCGCCGGCCTCGACGTGGTGCAGAACGGCATCGCGGTGGCCTCTGTCGACCGCGACGCCCGCACGATCACGCCGGTCAACACCAAGCTCGCCGAGGGCCTCGACGACGACGCGGTGACCGTGAAGGACAGTCGCGTGGTGATGGGTGGCAACACCATCGGCGTCGCCGAGCAGAAAACCGGCAAGGTCTGGCTCACCTCCGTCGACCCGACCGCAGGCGTCGGCGACCTCTCCGACCTCTCCGGCTCGACCAAGCCCACCGAGACGGTCGGCGCCGACGCGGTGCTCACCATCGGCACCGACGGGACCGCGTACGCCGTCTCCGCTGCCAAGCGGACGCTGACTGCCTTCGCCCCGGACGGTGAGCGGTTCGCCGATCCCGCGGAGACCAAGCTCCCGAAGGCTCCGGAGTACGCAGAGACCCCGACCTCGGCGACCGTCGTCGGCGGCGAGGTCATCACCCTCGACCAGGCCGGCTGGCTGCTCGGCGCCTCCAAGGGCTCCGACATCGCCGTAGACTTCGGTGACACCGCGGAGAGCGCGGTCCTCCAACAGCCCTCCGTCAAGGCCAAGGAGGTGCTCGTCGGCGACGCGACCGGCCTCAAGGCCGTCTCCCTGAGCAACGGCGAGATCCGCCACGTGGCCGAGTCCGCCGGCGACCCGGCGGCCCCCGTACGTCTCGGCGACTGCGTCTTCGGTGCCTGGGCGAACGGCTCGACCGGCTCGGTGGTGACCCAGTGCGGCGAGGGTGAGCCGATCCTGGGCGAGATCCCGACGCTCGGCCCGGCCGCCGAGCTGGAGTTCCGGGTCAACCGTGGCCAGCTGGTGCTCAACGACCTGCGCAACGGTGATGTCTGGGAGATCGACGGCGCCGACATCAAGAAGATCTCCAACTGGGAGGCGTTCCAGCCGCAGACCCAGAAGCAGAACCAGAAGAAGGACAAGCAGCAGCAGCAGACCAAGGCCGCCCAGGCGCCGAAGGCCAAGGACGACCAGCTCGGTGCCCGGGCCGGACGCACCACGGTCCTGCACGTCCTCGACAACGACTCCTCGGCCAAGGAATCGATCCTGAGCGTGGTCTCGGTCGGCGAGGCCTCCGTCAAGGGGGTCAAGGCCACCATCGCCCCGGACCGGCAGTCGGTCCTGGTGACCGCGCCCGAGTCGGCGCAGGGGAAGAAGACCAGCTTCAAATACACCGTCGACGACGGGCTCAAGGGCAAGGCCGGCCAGGACGACGCCAGCGTCGAGCTCAGCATCGAGGGCTCGGGCGGCACCGGCAAGCCGACGCTGCGCGAGCACTACACACCGACCGACTACACCGTCGCCGCCGGCGGCACCGTGGAGATCCCGGTCGTCGGCGACTGGCGCGACGAGCGCTACGGCGACCCGGTCACCGCCCAGTCCCCGACCGCGTCCAAGGGCAAGGCGAGCGTGACCCCTGACGGG
Source organism: Actinomycetota bacterium (assembly GCA_030862715.1). The sequence continues at coordinate 8,875 of JALZDD010000935.1, forward strand.
TTGCTGCGCTACACCGCCGCCACTGACGCCTCGGGGAACGAGAACCTCGGCTATCAGGTCAGCACCGGCGGCAAGACGTCGAAGGACAAGGTCCGGATCAACATCGTCGCCGGAGCGACCACCGCCTCCCCGGAGCCGAAGGACGACGTCGCCGAAGGCACGCAGGGCTCCTGGGTGACGATCCGCCCGCTCGACAACGACATCCCCGGCGCCGACCCGTCCAACCTCGACGCGACCCTCACCCTCGCCGGCGACGTGCCGCCGAAGGGCGGCCTCGAGGTGAGCACCGACCGGGAGACCGGTGTGGTGCGGGCCAGAGGAAGCTCGCCGGGCACCTACCAGCTCAGCTACAACGCCGGGTTCGGGGCCGCGAAGCCCGCCGCGGCGAAGATTCGCGTCGACGTCAAACCCGCCTCCCAGGCGGCGGACGAGCCGATCGCGACCCCGGACACGACCGCCGTCCTCGGCACCTCGACCCGCACGCTCGACGTCCTCGCCAACGACTACGACTCCCGGGGCCGGCTCCTCGCCGTGACCCATGCCGAGCCGGTCGGCGACAGCGACCTGACGGTCGCGGTGCTCGACGGGCGCTGGCTGCGGATCCAGGCGTCCAAGCCCGACATGGACCCGTCCACCCAGGCGATCCGCTACACGATCAGCAACGGCGCGGCCGAGGCCGAGGGGTCGGTGACGGTCAGCCAGCGCCCGGCGCTGCGCGGCGCCGAGAATGCCCCCGAGGCGGTAGACGACGAGGCCACGGTGAGGGCCGCCGACTCCGTCTCGATCCCGGTCCTCGACAACGACTCGACGCCCTCGGGTGACCCGGTCGGCCTGGTCGTCGACCAGACCATCGAGACCAAGGGCCAGCTGCAGGTGCTCGGCCAGCCGACGGTCGGTGAGGCCTACATCGACGGCAACCGGGTCCGCTACGTCGCCCCCGACGACGTCAAGGGGCCGGTCGACGTCGACGTGCGCTACGTCGTGCAGAACACCGGCGACCCGTCCGCTGAGCACTCCTCGGGCAACATCCGCGTCCACGTCAAGCCGCTGCCGAAGAAGAAGGCCGACAACTCCGCGCCCGCGCCGAAGGCGCTGGAGTCGCGGGTGGTCCAGGGCGACGAGGTCACGCTGCGGCTGCCCACGGTCGGCACCGACCCCGACGGCGACTCGGTCTCGGTGACCCGGATCAACAGCGCGCCCGCCTACGGCCGCGTCCTGGCCCACGGCGCCAACACGATCACCTACCAGGCCTTCCCCAACGCCGCCGGCACCGACGAGTTCACCTACGAGGTCAGCGACCCGTTCGGGGCCGTCGCGACCGGCACCGTACGGATCGCCGTCGTCGCGCCCGGCGCGCCCCAGCGCCCGGTCGCCGTCGACGACCTGGTCACGCTCGACCCCGCCAAGAAGCTGACCTACGACGTGCTCGCCAACGACCTGCGTACGCCGGGGACGGAGCTTCATCTGGCCTCGACCGACGCGGCCAGCGGCGCAGGCGTCAAGCAGCGCTCGGACGGCATCGTCACGGTCCAGGGTGGCTCCGAGGAGCCGTTCCAGCACATCCCCTACCGCGCCACCACGGGTCTCCACGAGGACACCGGCGAGCTCGCGATCCGCTATCAGGAGGGCTACGACAACCCGCCGATGGCGGGGATCGTGGTCGCCAACCCGGAGGGGGACTCGTCGACCACCACCGTCGACGTGATGTCCAAGGTGACCGACATCGACGACTCTCTCGAGGACCTGACTGTCGACGCGGTCAAGGGTCCCTCGGTCGGCGAGGACGAGGCCAAGCCGAAGATCGACGACGGCAAGGTCACCCTCCCGGTCGGCGACACCACGCGGGTCTGGACCTACCGGGTCACCGACCCCGACGGCGCCCAGGCGGTCGGCTCGATCTACGTCCCGGCACGCCCCAAGGACGCTCCCTACCTGAAGCCGGGTTCCGAGCTCCAGCTCAACCCGGGCGAGACGAAGAACGTCGACATCACCGACTACGTCGAGGACCCCGAGGGCGATCCGGTCGTGCTGACCACGACCGACAAGATCGTGGCCGCTCCCGAGGGCATGCTCAACACTGGGGACACCACCGCGACGACCGTGAAGGTCACCGCCGGTGAGACCAAGGGCCCCGCGACCCTGACGTTCGAGGTCGCCGACCGCGAGAAGATCACCTCCGCGGACGCCCACCTCTCGGTGATCTCGCTGCCGGTCCAGATCGGCAAGGAGGAGCCGGAGATCAACTGTCCGAGCACCCCGGTCGAGGTCCCGGAGAGCGGCAACGGCGCGCTGGTCGAC
>JALZDD010000937.1 GCA_030862715.1 Actinomycetota bacterium
GCGCGACCGCGAGGCCGTACGCCACGGAGCCGGGCAACACGGCCGCGGTCGCCGCGGTGACGGCAGCAAGGACACCGATCGACCGGTGGGTGCGGCGGGGGATCAGGCTGCGGGTGCTGAGCGTGCCACCGTGCCTGGGGGCGGAGACGAGCGTCATCTTCGGGTAGTTCTGCGCGGTGACGTCGCCCAGGCCCATCGCGTGGCCGGTGACGACCCGCAGCGCCTCGATCCGGGCCTTGAGCGCTTCGTCGGCGTCGATCTCCTCGGGGCTCTCGGCGCCGGTCACGCCGAGGTCTCGGGCGTCGACGATCACCAGCGGCTGGCCGTTGTCGATCAGGGTGACGTCGAGCGGGCCGACGCCGGGGACGTCGACGGTGTCGCGTACGTTGCCGGTTGGCAGCAGGCTCCCGGCCACCGAGCCGGCGGTGTCGAGGAACCCGATCCGCACCGGCGCCGCGGTGCCGGGGACGCCGTCGATGCGGGCGTCGCCGTCGTAGCGTACGAAGCGCTGTCCGTCCGGTCCGACAGGCGTCTGCAGGGTGATCTCAGCGACCGCGCCGGTGTTGCGGGTCAGCACGCGGGCCGTGGTGGTGTCGCTATCGGGGATCAGCATGCCGGTCTCGATCGCGAACGGCAGCACCGCGGCCAGCATGTTCCCGCAGTTGGGTGTCGTGTCGACTTGGTCCGAGTCGGGCTGGAGCTGGGCGAAGGTCCACTCGATGTCGATGCCGTTCCCGGCGTCCCCAGGCGCGACGATGCCGGCCTTGCTGGTCAGCGGGTGGCCGCCGCCCATCCCGTCGACCTGGAGAGGGTCGGGCGAACCCATCACCGCCAGCAGCACCGCGTCGCGCTGCGCGGCGTCCGCGGGCAGGTCGCGGGCGTCGAAGAACGGCCCGCGAGAGGTCCCGCCGCGCATGAGGAGACACCGCACGGGTGTCTGGGGTCGGAGGTCTGAGGCATGACGCACGTCACAGACCATAGATCATCAACAAGATTGTTCGCAATGTCGTCAACGAAACGCCGCCTTCTTCGCGCTGTTGCCCGTTGGTGCTGATCGAATTGACTGCATCGCGGGGATAAGGCGTCCGCGGAGCCTGGGTCGGCGCGATCACTATTGCTGTTCCGTGCGCGGCGCGGACCGGCCTGTGTGGCCGGTCGAGCGATCGTCTCGCAGAATTGTCAACAATCTTGGTAGGCTTCTGAGGAGCGACCAAGGAGGACACATGACGGTCCCGCCTACCCAGGCAATGCCGGCAACGGCGACACCACCTCAGGTGACACAACATGACGTAGCGGAGGCGATCCGCCGCGACATTCTCGAGGGTGAGCTCGTCGCGGGCCAACGCCTGGTCGAGGCCGACCTCTCCGAGTCGCTGGGCGCCAGCCGCGGTGCCGTACGTGGCGCCCTGATCGACCTCACCCACGAGGGTCTGGTCGAGCGGATCGCCAACCGCGGTGCGCGGGTGCGGGTGGTCAGCATCGAGGAGGCCGTCGAGATCATCGAGGTCCGCACAGCAGTCGAGGCGTTGTGCGCGGCCAAGGCCGCCGAGAAGATCACCGACGAGGAGATCGCCGAACTGCGTGAGCTCGGCGAGGAGATGTCGGCCGCGGTCCTCTCCGGTGACGTGGGCACCTACTCGCGGCTCAACACCCGGCTCGACGAGCGCTTCGTCGCCATCTCCGGCCAGAAGGTCGCGGCCGAGACGCTCGCCCGGCTCCAGGGCCGGAGCGTGCGTCACCAGTACCGGCTCGCCTATCGACCCGGTCGATCCCAGGTCTCCCTTCCTCAGCACCTGGCGATCATCGACGCGCTCGCCCGGCGTGACCCGGCTGCCGCGGACACGGCCGTGCGCGAGCACCTCGCCAGCGTCCTCGAGGCCGTGCGTGAGGTCGCCTCGTCCCGCTAGGAGTCCGCGGCCGGGCGAGGTCGTCGAGCCAGTCCCGGCTGGTCAGGGCGACTCGCCCGGCACGCCGAGGTCGTCGAACATCTCGGCGCGGCCGCCAACTTGTGCGAGCGACTACGCCATGACTGTGGCTGCCCTCGACGAGCCGGTCGACGGTCGCGGCCGAGGCACGGACGAGTTCGCGGGTGGCGGCGTCGCCGACCTCACCGTCGTTCACGTCGACGCTCGCTCCGTTCGCGCCCAGCAGCCGCCGCCTCGGCCGCGCCCGGTCCCACGGCGACCATCGGCCCGATGCCCGACCGGGGACGGTTGACAGCGCCGCCTCGGTGAAGATGCAGCGTCTCTCGAGCGCTGCGGCGACCTCGCGTTTGCGTGCCGGCAAGGAGGGTTGACGTCGGCCCAAACCGTGGTCGCCGACAGTCTGGACAGCGCGTTTGCGGGCGGCGTCGACCGAGTCGGCGGCCGAGTTCACGCTGATCAAAAGGTCGGCGCCGTCGACGGCATCGGCCTCGGAGGCGCACGGAACCGTCCCGGGTGGGCACCGACCGCTGGGTCGTAGGCCCGCACGGTCGCTCCTGCCTTCAGCGGGTCGGCGGCGAACGCCGAACCCGCCTCGCCGAGTCCGAGACCGCGACCGTCGTCAAGCGGGACGTTCTCCCTTTCCCGCCTTCTGGATCCGCTCGTAGACGTGCCGCGCGGCTCCGTGGGCCGCGAGGCCGAGCCGGCGGCCTCGGCAAGCCGACGCCGGCGAGCGCCTCGTCGACCATTTGGTGCGGCTCGCCAGGGACCGAGGTCCAGCGTAGAGCGCCGCCATTTGGTGTGCAGTGCGATCCGGTCAACGCGTTTCTTTGAGGTGTCGACTGCGTGCCCTAGAGTCCGAGGTCCTCGTTGACGAGGATGACGCAGATCTTGCCCTGCTCCACCGGCTGGTTGCCGTCGATGATCGCGGTGTAGCGCAAGACGCCCCAGCCGAGACCGTCGTCTTTCGAGTGCTTGAGGCGGTGACGCCATGCGTTGACGGGGCCAGCCCAGTCGCGGATGCGCCGCAGTGCGTCTTCCACATCGGCACAGATCTTGTTGACGCCGACCACGATGATGACCTTCTTCGGTCCGAACATCATCGCGGCAACCCGGTTGCCTGAGCCATCGGTGCTCACGATGGTCCCGCCCATGGTGATGGCATTGGTGCCGCACAAGTAGACATCAGAGAGCAGCGTCATGCGCTGCATCTTGCGCCGTTCCTCGCGCGGAGGGTTGTGCCCCTCGGAGTTCGTGCGAACGGGGTTGATGAACTCGTTCTCCCCTCGGTCCATCAACGCTTCGAAGATGCCGAGCTGGTTCAGGGTCACCGAGTCGCCACGTCCGAGGGTCGCGCCCGGCGGCACCAGGTCGAGCACCAGCTTGAGGGCCTCGTCCTTGGTTTCGACGAAGTGGCCCTCCATGTACTTCTCACGCAGATTTTTCACCACGATCTCGGCGCGCTCGCGTTGGTATTGCTTGATCTCTTCGGTCAGATCGGTGTCGCCCATGGCCATGGTGAGTGCTCCTCGGAGGAAGTCGGGTGGATCCTTGACATGATTGTTGCACAACATTGTGCTTCAAAAGCTAGTGCTGTCAATCGCTGTTGCGGGCTCGCGAGATTGAGTCGATCGTACGAGTCCCGAGTTGTGACGTACATCACTTCTTGCGGGGCGCAGTGGCTCTTCGATGCGTAGTGAGAGTGGTTGACGTGACGTACGTCTCGACGTATGTTGTTGAACAACTTTGAGAACGAGATCGTTTGCAAAGTCTTCAGCGATCGAAGGGACGAGTATGACCAACGCCGAGGCGAGCGACGCAGGGGAGAAGCTTCACGAGCTGATCGTGATCGGATCCGGGCCGGCAGGCTATACCGCTGCGATCTACGCGGCCCGCGCGGAACTGGAACCGCTCGTGTTCACCGGATCGGTCACCACCGGCGGCGCGCTGATGAACACGACCGAGGTCGAGAACTTCCCCGGCTTCCGTGACGGCATCCAAGGGCCGGCCCTGATGGACGAGATGCGCGCTCAGGCTGAGCGGTTTGGAGCTCAACTGATTGCAGATGACGTCACTGAGGTCGATCTGACCGACGAGGTCAAGGTCGTGCGCACAGAGGAAGGGACCTACCGGGCCAGGGCAGTGATCTTGGCAATGGGCTCCGGTTATCGGCGCCTGGGCCTGCCCGACGAGGATCGGCTCTCCGGTCGGGGCGTCAGCTGGTGTGCGACCTGCGACGGCTTCTTCTTCCGTGGGCACCACATCGCGGTCGTAGGCGGTGGCGACTCGGCGCTCGAGGAGGCTACCTTCCTGTCTCGCTTCGGCAGCAAGGTGACCTTGATCCACCGGCGTGACGAGCTGCGTGGCTCCCGGATCATGCAGGAGCGCGCGCTGGCGGACCCGAAGATCGAGATCAGCTGGAACAGCGAGGTCGCTGCCCTCGAAGGCGCTGACCAGCTCGAGGGGGTACGCCTGCGCGACGTGTTGACCGGCAAGACCCGCCTGTTGCCGGCAACAGGCCTTTTCATCGCCATCGGTCACGACCCTCGCTCGGACCTGATCCGCGAACAGGTCCACCTGGACGAGGGCGGATATGTGCGGGTCGTGGGACGCACGACAGCGACCAATCTGCCTGGCGTCTTCGCCTGTGGCGACCTCGTCGACAGCCGATATCGGCAGGCGATCACCGCGGCGGGGAGCGGCTGCTCGGCCGCGCTCGACGCCGAACGGTTCCTCGCCGGTGCGCGTGCCCCGCAGCTCGCAGGTGAGCGGGCATGAGTGTCGACACGATCCGTCTGACCCAGACGGCGCGCGGTGGCGGCTGCGCCTGCAAGATCCCTCCCGGCGAGCTGGAGGAGATGGTGGCCGGGCTGGCTGCCGCCGGTGGACTGCCCGGGGCCCCGGAGCTGCTGGTCGGTCTCGATCACGGCGACGACGCTGCCGCGGTCCGGCTCGAGGGAGGCCGGGCCATGATCCTCACCTCCGATTTCTTCACACCCGTCGTCGACGACCCCTATGACTGGGGGCGGATCGCCGCCACGAACGCACTCTCCGACGTCTATGCCATGGGCGGTGTTCCGGTGCTCGCGATCAACCTGCTCGGATGGCCTCGCGACGTCCTCCCGATAGAGCTCGCTCGTGAGGTCCTTCGCGGTGGCCTGGACGTCACCCGTGCTGCCGGGTGCCATCTGGCCGGGGGCCACAGCATCGATGATCCCGAAGCGAAGTACGGGTTGGCTGTTACCGGCATCGGCGACCCGGATCGGCTCTTCCGGCTGGAAGCAGGCCGAGCAGGCGTTCCGATCTCGTTGACCAAACCGCTTGGTGTCGGGGTGCTCAACAATCGACACAAGCAGACCGGCGAGGTCTTTCCGGAAGCAATCGACGTGATGACCACGCTCAACCGAGATGCGGCGGAAGCTGCACTCGCGAGCGGTGTCGAGTGCGCCACCGATGTCACGGGGTTCGGGCTGCTCGGGCATTCCTTCAAGCTCGCTCGTGCCAGCGGGTTGACCGTCCGGATCGATCCGGCTGCGGTGCCGTATATCGATGGTGCCCGGGCGTCGGCCGATGCCGGTTACGTCAGCGGCGGCACTCGGCGAAACCTGGACTGGGTAGCTCCCCACGTCGAGTTCGCCGCAGGCATTGCCGAGATCGACCGGCTGCTGCTGGCTGACGCACAGACCTCGGGCGGACTGCTCGTTGCCGGCGAGATCCCGGGCGCGCCGATCATCGGCGAGCTGGTGCCCGATCGCGGGCCTGCGCTCACCGTCGGTTAGCGCGTCTGCTCGGTCTTCGTACCTTCGGCCCGTGAGGCCGGACTCAACCCCTATCAGAGGAATCCTCATGAACTACAACGGCTACAGCATCGAGCTCGACCGGATCATCGAGACGGTCATCGCGCCCAACGCCGGGACCATCGACGCCGGCCAGACCTTCCCGCGGGAGGCTGTCGACGCACTTGGCAAGGCCGGCCTCCTCGGCCTGACGGTCCCGGTCGAGGTCGGCGGCGCCGGACTCGGGATGCGTGAGGGCACCGATGTCGTGCGTCGGATCGGTGCGGTGTGCGGATCGACGGCGATGGTCGTGTGCATGCACTACAGCGCGACGGCCGCCCTCGTCGCCACCGGCCGCGACGACGTGCTCCGCGAGATCGCGGGCGGACGTCATCTGACCACCCTGGCCTTCTCCGAGACTGGCTCGCGCAGCCACTTCTGGGCTCCGGTGAGCAGTGCCACCGCTGACGGCGATGAGGTCGTTCTCGACGCCGCGAAGAGCTGGGTCACCTCGGGACTGGAGGCCTCCAGCTACGTCTGGTCCTCTCGGCCACTGATGGCCGAGGGACCGATGTCGCTGTGGTTCGTGAAGGCCGGAGCGGAGGGGCTCTCGTCGCCGGGTGGTTTCGACGGTCTGGGGCTGCGGGCCAACGGTTCGGTCCCGATCCGGGCCGAGTCCGTCCGGGTGCCACGCAGCGACCTGCTCGGCGAGGACGGCAGTGGCCTGGACATCGCTATGGCGGCGGTTCTCCCTTGGTTCCTCCTGCTCAACGCCTCGGGCAGTGTCGGCCTGATGGAGTCGGTGACCAATACGACCGCCGAGCACCTGACCGCCACCACGTTGCAGCACGTCGGTCAGAGCCTGGCTCAGCAGCTGCCGTCGCGCACCAAGCTCGCTCGGATGCGCATCGAGACCGATCGCACCCGTGCTCTCGTTCAGGACGCTCTGGCCGCCATCGAGGAGGGCCGTCCGGAGGCTCAGCTACTCGTCCTCGAGACCAAGGCGGCCGCCGACGAAGCGGCCGGGTTCGTGGCCGACACCGCGATGGCGGCATGTGGTGGTGCCGCCTTCCGCAAGGAGCTGGAGATCGAGCGCCGCTTTCGCGACTCCCGTGCGGCGCGGGTCATGGCACCGACCACGGACGCGCTGCTGGACTTCGTCGGCCGCGCATTGACCGGCCAGCCGCTGTTGGACGGTCCTGCATGAGCGCCGACCGGCCGGTGCTGCTGGGCGCGGTTGCCTACGATCCCAAGGTCGTCACGATCTGGGACGGGTTCCGTGCCTGGTTCAGGGAGCGCGGCGCGGAGCTCGACTACGTCCTGTATGCCCATTACGAGCGTCAGGCCGAGGACCTGGTCGACGGCCGGATCGACCTGGCTTGGAACTCTCCGCTTGCCTGGGTCCGCACCCGGAGATTGGCCGCCGCCGCCGGAGTGGAAGCCGAAGGCGTCGTGATGCGCGACACCGACCGCGACCTCACCAGCGCCATCGTGGTTCGTGCCGATTCGCCTGTGCAGTCGGTGCCGGATCTTGCCGGCCTCACCGTCGGGGTCGGGGCGATCGACTCGCCACAGGCGACGCTGCTGCCGCTCTCGCTGCTTCGGTCGTCGGGACTGACGCCGGGGGAGGATCTCGCGGTCAGGCGCTACGACGTCGGCGTGGGACTTCACGGCGACCACATCGGTGGCGAGCGGGACGCGGCCAAGGCGCTGCGAGCCGGCGAGGTCGACGCCGCCTGTATGACGGACTCCAACCTTCTGCTCTTCAGCCAGGAGGGCACCCTGCCGTCCGGGTCGGTCCGCGTGGTGGGGCAGACCGCGGCGTACGACCACTGCCTGCTGACCACTGGTCCGTCGGCGGCAGAGGTCTCCGACGGAGTCGACCGAGCAGTCGAGCTGCTGCTCGCGATGGAGTACGCCGACCCGGTAGCACGTCCGTTGCTCGACCTCGAGGGCCTGACTCGCTGGCTGCCCGGCCGTGACACGGGCTATTCCGCTCTGGAACGCGCGGTGGACGAGGCCGGCTTCTACGACTCTCGCGGGGGGATCGGTGTCGATGACTATCGACCTTGAGACCCTCGGGCTCGACAACGGCGGTCACCTTCTGCTCGAGCGGAGTCTGGCCGGCGTCCCGGTCGGTGGTTGGCTCGAGGTCTGTGGGACGGAGCCCGCGCTGGCCCTTCAGGTGGCCGCTTGGAGTCGGGCGAAGGGGCACGCCGTGGAGTTCACAGACGAGCCGGGGTCCCGTGCTCGGATCCGGGTTAGGAAGGGGGCTGCGGACGAGGATCGCTGGGTCGGTGCCGTACGCGCTGGGCTGGCCGGACGGGCCAGCGATCGAGCCGACCCCTGCTGGGGTCTCGCTGCTCGCGGCTCTCTCGTCGAGGCCGGCGGGCCGCCGTTGGACGTGGCGTGGGTCGACCGGGACATGGTGTGGGCCGATGTCGCGCCTCGTCTCTTCGCGCGGGCCAATGCCAACCAGTGGGACCCCGAGAAGATCGTGGACTGGGATGGCGACCACCAAGAGCTGCCGGAGGAGATCGAGAACGCGGTCGTGCAGGTCATGACCTACCTGGTCGAGAACGAGCACGCCGCGCTGATGATCCCGGCCCGGATGCTCGCGACCTTGCACCCGCACTACCGCGAGGTGATGCAGCTGCTCGCTTCGCAGGTCGCCGACGAGGCGCGCCATGTCGAGATCTTCACCAAGCGGGCCCTGCTCCACCGCGACGAGATGGGGCTGTCCACCGTTGAAGGTCGAGCCTCGTTGCAGACACTGCTGGACGAGCCGGACTTCACCCTCGCATCCTTCCTGCTCTCGGTGCTCGGCGAGGGCACCTTCGTCGATCTGCTCTCGTTCCTCAACGAGCACGCGCCCGACCCGATCACGGCCACCGTCACCCGGCTCGCCGGCCGCGACGAGGCCCGGCACGTCGCCTTCGGCGTGTCCCACACCGCGCACATCGTCACCAGCGACCGCGCCTTCCTGGGCCGACTGCGCGGCGCGGTGGAGCGTCGTCATGATGCGCTCCGGGACACGGCCGGACTCAACCAGCGTGTCTACGACGGGCTGGTCCTGCTCGCTGCAGGCTCATGGGAACCATCGGCGATCCGACGCGGCTGGAATGCGGTCCAGGAGCTGCAGGCGAAGATGGATTCCGGTCGCCGTCGCCGGCTCGCGACAATCGGCTTCCCAGACGATGAGGCGGCCGAGTTGTCCGCGCTGCACACCCGGAACTTCATGTGAGGCCTCGATGACCACAGCCCGCAACCAGGACGTTCGTCGCCGTGTACCCCGCACCGACACGGTGCTGGCCGACTCCAGGCTGGCGGAGCTTCGCGAACGTACGGATCCGGCGCTGCTCAAGCGCCGGGTCCAGGAGGCGCTCGCCGAGGTCCGGGCGGGGGCAGTCGATCCGGAAGCCGTGATCGACCGCGTCGTCGCCGGGTTCACAGGCAGCGGAAGCTCGCTGCGCACGGTCATCAACGCGACTGGGGTCGTCCTCCACACGAACCTCGGGCGGGCCCCGCTTCCGCCGGAGGCGGTCCAGGCCATCACCGCAGCCGCCGGTTACGTGGATGTCGAGTACGACATCGCCTCCGGTGCACGTGCCCGGCGAGGCGCGGGCGCGCTGGCCGCCCTGCTGGCCAGGACGCCTCGGGCTGAGGACGCGCTGGTGGTTAACAACGGTGCGGCCGCGCTGGTGCTGGCGGCGGCGACCTTGGCGCCGGGGAAGGAGATCGTGATCAGCCGTGGCGAGCTGGTCGAGATCGGCGACGGGTTCCGGATCCCCGAGCTTCTGGAAGCCACTGGGTCGCGTCTGCGTGAGGTGGGCACCACCAATCGGACTCATCTGCGCGACTACGAGCGTGCGGTAGGACCCGAAACAGGGTTCATCCTGAAGATCCATCCGTCCAACTTCGCGGTCCGGGGATTTGTTGCCTCGGTGGACGTGCGCGAGCTCACTGGCCTGGGCGCTCCGGTCGTTGCCGACATCGGGTCGGGCCTTCTCGAACCCGAGCCGCTTCTGCCCGAGGAACCGGACGCCGACAGCTGGCTGGCAGCTGGAGCGGATCTGGTCACCGCGAGCGGCGACAAGCTCTTGGGCGGCCCACAAGCGGGCCTGATCTTGGGTCGGGACGACCTGGTCCAGCAGTTGCGCCGCAACCCGTTGGCGCGCGCGCTCCGTGTGGACAAGCTGACGCTGGCTGCCCTCGAATCCACCCTGACCGTCCGGCTCACCCCTACGCGGGCCGCGTTGACGGCCGATGCTGAGACGCTTCGGCGTCGTGCCCATGAGGTCGCCGGACGACTCATCGGCATCCACACCGAGGTGGTTCCGAGCGTCGGGCTGGTGGGTGGGGGAGGAGCACCCGAACGCGAGCTCGCCGGCTGGGCGATCGCGCTGCCCGGTGACTTCGCCGAGCCACTTCGGCTCGGAACCACGTGCGTGGTCGCCAGAAAGATGGGCGACCGGACCCTGCTCGACCTGCGCTGCGTGCCGGCTGACTCCGAGGACGAGCTGATTGAAGCCGTACTCGATGCGAGCCGAACGATTGATCATCCACCAGAAAGGTATCCTGATGAACCCCACTGACCCGACCGTGACGACCGATCCCGTCCTGAGCACGCCGCCGCGTTGCGGCGTGGTGGGCGGCGGGCGGATGGGTGCCGGCATCGTTCACGCCCTCCTCCTCGCTGGCGCCGACGTGGTGATTCTCGAGCGTGACGCCGAGGCCGCCGAAGCCGCCGCCGGGCGGGTTCGACGTGCCCTCGACGTCAGTGCTCACCGCGGTGCCGTCGCCGATGCATCCGAGTTGGAAGGCCGCGTGAGTACGGCCCTGAATGCCGCCTCGCTCGCCGGTTGCGGCCTGGTGGTCGAGGCCGTGCCCGAGGACGTGGTCCTGAAGCACGAAACCCTCTCGCGGGTGGCAGGCAGCGTCGCTCCGGACACCGTGATCGCCAGCAATACGAGCAGCATCTCGCTCGACGAGCTGGCCAAGTCGGTGCCACAGCCTGAACGCTTCATCGGCTTGCACTTCTTCAACCCGGTCCCGGCGAGCAAGTTGGTCGAGGTGGTCCTCGGCAGTGATACTGCGCCCGAGCTGCGGGAGCGCGCTGAGTCGTGGGTGCGGGAATGGGGCAAGACGCCGGTGGTCGTGCGCAACTCGCCAGGCTTCGCCAGCAGCCGGTTGGGCGTCGCCATCGGACTCGAAGCCATCAGGATGCTCGATGAGGGCGTGGCCTCGGCCGAGGACATCGACGCCGCGATGACGTTGGGGTACGGCTTCCCGATGGGGCCGCTGCGATTGACGGACCTCGTCGGGCTCGACGTCCGTCTGGGCGTCGCCCGCTATCTGGAAAGGGAGCTCGGAGCGCGGTTCGCGCCGCCTGCTCTGATGGAGGAGATGGTCGAGCGCGGCGACCTCGGCCACAAGACGGGGCGGGGTTTCTACGACTGGAGCCAGGCATGAGCGTACGCGTCGAACGACTCGAGGACAGAGCCGTCGTCACGCTGGATCGGCCGGAGGTCCGCAACGCCATCGACGCCGACACGGTTGAGCAGCTGCATGCCGTGTGCGCGGAGCTGGAACGTGATCCGGCACCGATGATCCTCACCGGCGGGCCCGACATCTTCGCGGCAGGAGCCGACATCGCCGAACTGCGTGCCCGTGGGCGGTCGGACGCGCTGGCGGGGATCAACAGTGGCCTCTTCGATCGGATCGCGAAGCTGCCGATGCCGACAGTGGCTGCCCTCGGGGGTCCCGCCATCGGAGGCGGCGCGGAGCTGGCCTACGCCTGTGACTTCCGGATTGGTACTCAGCGCAGCATGTTCGGAAACCCCGAAGGTCAGCTGGGGATCTTGGCCGCGGCCGGAGCCGCGTGGCGCCTCGGCGAGCTGGTCGGCGAACCGGTGGCGAAGGAGATGCTCCTGGCCGGCCGTGTGCTATCGGCGGAGGAGGCGCTGAGTCTGCGGCTGCTCAACGACCTGGTCGATGCCGAGGACCTGATCTCCGCCGCGCACGGCTGGGTCGACCGGATCCTCGAGCACGCACCCCTTGCACTGCGGCTGACGAAGCTGGCCCTCCGTACGCCGCGCGAGGCGCATCCTCTCGTGGACGACCTCGCCCAGGCAGTGCTCTTCGAGACCGAGGAGAAGGAAAAGCGGATGGACGCCTTCCTGACCCGACGCGCCAGTAGGAAACCGTAGACGAAATGGCGAACGAACCGTTGACACTGTCGAGTCGTCGGCCTACTGTGACAGACGTCATACAAGATTGTTCATCAATATCGAAGAACGATCTGCCCTGGAAACATGACCCTGAGAGAAGGCGACTCCGGTGAAGAATCCCGAGAATCTCCACGGAATCAACCGCCGCGCGGCGCTCAAGCTTGGCCTGGGTGGCCTCGCCGCGCTGGGCGTAGCTCCTCTGCTGACCGCATGCGGCTCTGGCGATGGTGCCGCCGCGTCGGTGGATGCCAGCTCGTTCGACGCGACCGAGAATAAGCTGTACGACGCGGCGAAGAAGGAGGGCGGAAGTCTTGTCCTCTACACCTCCAGCAACGAGGCCATCATCACCGGACTCAGCGAAGCGGTGAAGAAGCGCTACGGCGTGACGCTGGAGTACCAGCGGCTGAACTCCAGTGAGCTCAGCCAGCGATACTCCGCCGAGAAGCAGGCCGACAACCTTCAGGCTGATGTCGTGGTCACCGGGGACCCGACCTTGGCCGACGACTGGGCCACCAAGGGCTGGCTGGCCAAGCTGAGCGCGGCGGACGTACCGAACCTGGAGAGCTGGCCGCAGGACTATGTCACAGACTATTACGCGATCGTGTCGATCAACCCGTACTCGATGGCGATCAACACCACGAAGATTTCCGACCCGCCGACGGACTACTCGTTCCTGACCACGCCGGACGCCAAGCTCGTCACGGTCGACCTCGCCAACGTCGGCCTGGTCGCCTTCCCGGCCTGGCAGGTGCTGCGGGCGGAGTACGGGGACGAGTTCCTGGAGCAGGTCGGCAGTCAGACACCCGTCCTGGCAGACAGTGGTCCCTCTGCCGTCCAGCAGTTGGCCTCGGGGGCAGCCGCTGTCTACTACCCCTGCTCGATGACGAACGTGCACGATCTCAAGGAGCAGGGCGCGCCGGTCGAGGCAGTCTTCCCCTCCGAGGGACCTGTCAGCGGTGTCGAGTCGCCCGCCTTCATCTCGGAGGGCGCCCCGCACCCCGCGACGGCGAAGCTCTTCTACTACTTCCTGCTCACCGACGAGGGCCAGAAGATCCTCAACGAGGCGTCGTCGTCGCCGAACAACGTCGAGGGGACGCCTGAGCTCCCGGCCAACTACGTACGTCCCGACTTCGCGGCCGCGACGAAGGAGAAGGACGAGCTCATCTCGCTGCTCGGCATGTGACGCCCGCTGCCCTTCAACGCCCGCGACAACTGGAAGAAGAGAAACAGATCGTGACCAGTCTCCCCTTGAGCGGAACCTCCCGCCGGATCCGGATCCTTGGCCCCACGCGATGGTCCGGAATGGACATGCTCGCTGGAGTGCTCGTTGTCCTGATCCTGTTCCTGGTGATCTATCCGCTTGCGCGGACCGTGCTGGGCATCGCGGGTGACGACGCGGCGCGTGACCTCAGTGGGTTGAGCGACTCGCTCGGCGGGGTCCTGTGGAACACGTTCCGCGTCGTCGGCGCCGCGAGCGTGCTGGGACTCATCGGTGGCTCGACCTTGGCCTGGCTCAACGAGCGTACCGATGGCGGGCTCAAAGGCCTCGGGGACTTCATGCCTGTCGCTCCGCTGATGCTTCCCTCCATCACGGGCGTGCTGGGCTGGGTGGTGTTGCTCGACCCGCGAGTCGGGCTTGGCAATGTCGTTCTCCGAACCGTTCTCGGGTGGTTCGGGATCGACATGGTCGAAGGCCCGATCAACATCTACTCGATGGGCGGGTTGATCGCAGTGACCGCACTCCACATGATCCCGATCACCTACCTCGTCGTATCGCCGGCGTTGCGTAACCTGGACCCGGCGATCGAGGAGGCATCCAGGATCAGCGGTGTCGGTCCGATCCGCACCGCCGCCAAGGTGACTCTGCCGGCGGTGCTGCCCGCCCTCGCGGCCTCATGGATCTTGGCAATCATCAACGGGATCAGCCTCTTCTCGGTGCCGGTGATCCTCGGGACCGGAGCGAAGATCGACGTGATCTCCGTCGAGATCTGGCGTTACCTGACCGAGTACCCGCCCAAGCAGGGTGCTGCGCTCGTACTCGCTGCGATGATGCTGCTGGTGGTGGTCGGCCTGAGGCTCGCCGAGCGATTCGTGGTCAAGGCGGGCCGCCAGGCGACCATCGGTGGCAAGGGCGCTCGGGCGACGCCTATGCACCTGGGGAAGATCCGCTTCGTCACCAAGGCACTTGTGATCGCCTATATCGCGGCTGCCGTCGTGCTTCCTGTCGTCGGCCTGCTCATCGTCTCGCTGCAGCCCTTCTGGACGCCCGACATCCAGTGGGACAAATTGGGCTTCAGCAACTATGTCGACGTCCTCACGGCCAATCCGCTGACCTTCGAGGCGCTGAAGAACTCCCTCCTGCTGGGAACAGGTGTGGCGACGCTGACGATGCTTGTCGCCGGCTTCCTGATGCTCTACGCCCACCAACGACGCGAACCGGGCAAGCGGACTCGCCCAGGCAAGAAGGCGGGTGTGGGCCGCTCCCGCGAAGGGCGCACGCGCCGGATCATCGACATGGTGACCTCGCTCCCGGCGACGATCCCGCACAGCCTCATCGGCGTCAGCTTCATCCTCGCCTTCAGCCAGGCGCCGCTCAAGCTCTACGGCACCCTGGGAATCCTGGTGCTGGCGCACGTGCTGATGCAGATTCCGTACGCAGCCAGCGCCGCCGGCTCGGCGGTGAGCAGCATCGGACGGGAGCTCGGCGAGGCATCGCGGATCTTTGGGGCCTCCGAGACCCGCACCATCCGCAGCATCCTGCTGCCGTTGGTGCTGCCCGGTCTGACGGCGGGGTGGATCCTGGTCTTCATCCACGTCCTGGGGGAGGTCACCGCCTCCGCGATCCTCTCGGGTGGTTCGAACCCGGTCGTCGGCGCTGTGCTCCTGGACCTTTGGAACCAGGGAGACTTCCCTGCCATGACAGCGCTGGCCATCATGATCTGGTTGATCTCCTCTGCGTTGGTCCTGGTGATGATCAAGATCAGCAACGGCCGCATGGCCAAGGCACGAGGCTGAGATGACCCCACTAGCATCTGGTGAAGCGCGACGAGGAGGGAAGTGGCGACGATGTCGGCAGAGCTGACGTTTGCACATGAACCAGTCGTGGATCAGCTGCGCCAGCTGATCCTCCAAGGAACGCTCTCGCCCGGTCAGCGCTTGATCGAGTCCGAGTTGGCCGAGCTCCTCGGTGTGACTCGGGGTGCCGTGCGCTCGGCCATCGTCGATCTCGGTCACGAAGGGCTGATCGAGCGGGTCGCCAACCGTGGGGCCCGGGTTCGTGTCGTATGCCTGGACGAGGCGATCCAGATCACGGAGATCTGTATCGCGCTGGAGGGCCTCTGTGCGGGCCTCGCCGCCGAGCGCATCACCGACGACCAGATCCGAGAGCTCGGTGATCTGAGGGACAGCCTGTGCAAGGGAGTCGAGGCCGGCGACGTCATCGGTACGCAGCTGCTCAACCAGCAGCTCCACCAGACGATCATCGAGCTCGCCGACCGCCCGATCGCGACCGAGACCCTCGGAAAGCTGCGCGCCCGGAACGCCCGGCACCAGTATCGGCTCGCCTTCCGGCCGGGGCGCACGCGCCGTGCCCTTGAAGAGCATCTCGACGTGATCGACGCGATCTCCTCGCGTGACAGCGCCGCAGCGGAAGCGGCCATGCGACGCCACATGGGCGAGGTGCTGACCGCGCTGCGAGACTCCGTCGACGCGGCCGATCCGCCCATCCCGTACGACTGAGCCACCATCTACGACCGGCGGCGCACCTGCCGTCGGTCGTTGTCCAACCGGGCGGTCAGTCCGATCTTGTCGAGATGCTCCAGCAACGGCATCGAGATTCGCCGGGTTGTGCCAAGAGCTGCCCGCGCCTCGGACATGGTGAACGGCTGGGGAAGTCCGGCGAGTAGTTGGTAGGCGTGGTCCGGGGCGTCCGGATGCACAACGATGTCGCCGGCCAGCCGGAGCAGATAGCCCTTGCGTGCCGCAGCGCCGAGCACCTTGGTGGTCAGGCCGAGGCTCTTGAGCTGTTGCACCTCGGGAGCGTCCAGCGGATCGGCTTCGAGCCGTTCACGAAGACGATCGAGTGCCTGCTGGGTGGTCTCGTCGAAGACGGGGCCGGCACCGGGACGCGTGATCCGACCGCGCATCGCCACGAGACTGCCGCCCTGCTCACCCACCAGCGCCTCGAGAAGCGAGGCGTCGGGAATGTCCAGAGCTCGTCGGACCGCTTCCGCGCTCATTCCGGTCTCGAGCGGATGGGAATCCTGATGCGCGTCGACCGCGGCCTCGAGCTGTGTGCCCCACTCCTTCCAGGTGCGGGGATCGACCACATAGGGTCCGATCTCGAGCAGGCCGGGTGGCAGCGAGGCCTCCTGGGGAAGGACACCGATGGTCGCTAGCCGGTGGCGGGTGACCGCGCCCCGGCGGGTCACCTCGGCGATCACGTCGGGGCTTCCCGTGGCCTCTGCCAGGTCTCCGGCCCGGCGCCGCGCCGCACCTCGACGGTCGAATCTCGGCGGGTCGGCATCCAGGACGATCATCCCGGTCACGAGCCGGCGGGACGGGTCTCGGAGGACGGCGCGGTCACCTGGCTGGAGCGGCAGTTGACGGGCGAGGGTGATTCTCGCTGCGTCCTCTGCCAGCGGCCGGACCTGCGCCTGCGTTGCTGCTGCGCCCACATGCACCAACTGGTCGCCGGGGAGATCGGCTGGGTCGATGGAGTCCAGGCGGACGTCCACCACATCGGTGAGGTGCCACTGGTCAGGGCTGAGCAGGACACTGCCGCGATGCACATCGTCCAGCGAGACCCCGCGGAGGCCGACCGCAACCCTGGCCACCGGCTCCGCCGCCTCGGCGGGTCGGTTGAGCATCTGCAAGCTGCGTACGCGGGCGGTGATCGTGCCGGGGTGGATCCTGACCGTGTCCCCGACAGCAAGCCGACCGCTGCCGAGAGTGCCGGTCACCACCGTGCCGCTTCCTTTGACGGTGAAGGCACGGTCGATGAACATCCGGAGCCGGGCGGAGGGATCCGGCATCGGTAACGCTAGGGTCATGCGGCCCAGTGCCGCTCTGAGTGGGTCGATCCCCTGGCCGGAGACGGCGCTGACCGGGACGGCGTCGACGATGCCCATCGTCGTGCGGGCCAGCCGCGCGGTGGCGTACTCGAGCGTCGGCGCGGGATCGGAGAGGTCAGCGCGAGTCACCGCGAGGACCGCGTGCCGCACCCCGAGGGCGTCGAGGATCTCCACGTGCTCGGTGGTCTGTGCCTGCCAGCCAGCGTCGGCGGCGACCACGACCAGCGCCGCAGGGACCGGGCCCACTCCGGCCAACATCGTCGGGATGAACCGCTCGTGCCCTGGGACGTCGACGAAGGCAAGATCAGAGTCGCCGAGGCGCGTCCACACGAAACCGAGGTCGAGGGTCATCCCTCGGCGCCGCTCTTCGTGCCAGCGGTCCGGTTCCATCCCGGTGAGGGCGCGCAGCAAGGTCGACTTGCCGTGGTCCACATGCCCGGCGGTCGCGACAACATACATCGGTCACGCCGTCCGCAGGCGCGTGACGACGTGGCGGAGGCGGACAGGAATCGAACCTGCCTGACCCGGATGCCGGGTCACAACGGTTTTGAAGACCGTGGTGTCCACCAGGAGCACGTACGCCTCCACGTCGTCACGAATATTGCGAACGGAATCGTTGAACAATTGGACCACGAGTCCGCGGTTCGGTCAACTCTCCAAGTTGGAACAATATTGCTGAACAATCTATGGTGGGGCGGAGCTCTGGGCGATACGGATGTGAGGTGCTGCGATGGCGCGCTTGGACGATGTCGGGATCTCCGTCGGGGAGGAGCCACACCCGCGGCGCTACATCGTGCTGACAGTCGTCGGGATAGCGCTGTTGATGTCGTCTGTCGATCAGACGATCGTTGCTACCGCACTTTACAGTCTGCAGCGCGATCTCGGGGCCCCGGTCAACTGGGGCACGTGGACGATCACTGTCTATGCTCTGGGCCAGATCGTCGCGTTGCCCCTGGCTGGACGTATGAGTGACCAGTACGGCCGCAAGAGGGTCTTCCTGGCGGCGGTAGCGATCTTCACGATCGCCTCGCTATGCTGCGGGCGCGCTGAGAACATCCAGGAGCTGGTCGCGCTTCGGGCTCTCCAGGCGCTCGGCGGCGGTGCGTTCCTGCCCTCCGCGACCGGCATCGTCTCGGATTGTTTCGGCCGGGACCGGGACCGGGCGATCGGCATGTTCACTAGCATCTTCCCGATCGGCGGCATGGTAGGTCCGGTGCTCGGCGGTCTCTTCGTCGAGTACTGGTCGTGGCGGGGTATCTTCCTGATCAACGTGCCCTTGGGTCTAGCTCTGCTCGGGCTGGGCCTGTGGTTGCTGCCGCCAGGGCGCCCGCAGGTCCCCGGCCGGACCGATTTCATCGGCATCGGACTTCTCGTCGCCGGCCTGCTCGGGGTCATGGCCGGGATCACCGTGCTGGGCGCAGAGCACGCCTCGTTCGTTGGCGCGTTCGTGTTGTTGGCGGTGGGGTTGGTGATCCTGGCTGGCTTCGGCTGGCACTCGGTACGCACGCCGGATCCGTTCATCCCGCTGCGCCTGCTTCGGAAGCGGGCGTTCGCCGTATTGAACCTGATCAACCTCCTCTCCGGGACCGTTACGCTCGGGTTCTCGACGATGACCCCGCTCTACGCCGTCAACCGTTTCGGGCTCTCGGCGATGGAGTCAGGCACGCTGCTCTCAGCGCGCGCGATCGGGACGATCGTCGTCTCCGGCATAGCAACGTTCGCTCTGCGGCGTACGGGCTACCGGCTGCCACTGAGGGTCGGGTTCGCGCTCACCGCTGCCGGTGTGATCCTGCTCGCGCTCGAGCCTCGTGTCGTCGGGCCAGGGCTGTGGCTGGCGTTCGCCGCCGCCTTGACCGGAATGGGGATGGGGATTTCGATCCCGGCGAACAACACGGCGGGGCTCGACCTGGAGCCGGAGAGTGCCGCGGCGATCGCGGGCATCCGAGGGATGTCGCGCCAGATCGGCGGGATCACCGGAATCTCGGTGATCTCCGCGATCTCGGCGGCGTCGGGCGATCCTGGGATGACGCAGGCGTACGCCTATCTCGCCTTCGGTGGGATCCTGCTTGCGACGATTCCGCTGATCTCGCTCGTGCCAGAGGCGACCGAGCGGCGTTGAGTGGTCACAGACGGTCGAGCGTGTTCTGGATCTGGCGCACGTGCCAGCGACCGATGCGCTCGGCTTCGTCGGCGTCGCCGCGCTCGATGGCCTCGACGATCTGACCGTGTTCGCCGCTGACCATGTTCTTCCGTCCTGGCACCAAGGTGGACTGGAACTGGAACTTCATCATGGGGAAGTGAATCGAGTCGAGCATCGAGCTGGCCATCGGGCTGTCGGCGATATCGACCAGCAGCACGTGGAAATGCCGGTTGGCGTGCGTGAACGCCGTCAGATCGTCGCCGGCGAGCGCCGCCTCGGCGGCGTCGATGAGGGACCGCAGCTCCTTCTTCTGTGCCGCCGTGGCGCGCTCGGCGGCCAGGCGGCAAACGAGACCTTCCAAGACCTCCCGGGCGCGCAGCGCGTCGCGTGCCTCCTCGAGGGTGAAGGCGCGGACCCGAGCGCCACGGTTGGGCTCGAGGACGATGAAGCCCTCCTGCTCGAGTCGGGTCAGGACGGCGCGCAAGGTGTTACGACTGATGCCGAGGCTCTTGGAGAGAGGCAGTTCAACGAGATGTTCATTGGATGCATATTCACCGGCTTCGAGCGCACGTCGCAGCTCGAAGTAAGCCTGCTCCATCTTGGCTTGGCGAGGTTCCGCCTTGACGTCAGTCATGTCGTCATGTCCCTTTCACAACTTTCCGAGCGCCCCGCTTGGGCGGACAGGCGTCCGCTGTAAAGCAGATCATCTCGCACAAGCACCCGAGATGCTGCCTCTTGCGCGCACCGTGTGTCGGTCGGTCCTGCGTGCACTTGTGTCAGTTCATCACCGCTAGCGCGAGGCCGGCCACCACTGCGCCCGCGACGACCACACCGGTCATCGCCAGCGTGCCCCTCCAGGACAGCGTCCGAGCCACCATCACCATGGAGGGCAGGCTGACCGCCGGGAGAGCGATGAGAAGTGTTCCCGTGATGCCGGCGCTGGCGCCGGCCGCGATCAGGCCGACGATCACGGGCACCTCGCCGCCGGTGGGGATGACCAGTGCGGCCCCGATCAGGCCGACGATGAGAAGTGCGAGCGGTCCGGACGCGGCGTCCAGCCCGGCGAAGTCGGAGAGCCAGCCGCTCAGCAGGCCGGTGAGCAGGACGATGGCGGCGTACTCGGGGACGAGGATGACGGCGTAGCGCAGCAGCGTCTTGAGG
The DNA here is from genome assembly GCA_030862715.1 of Actinomycetota bacterium. Next base: position 20,302 of record JALZDD010000937.1, read on the forward strand.
AAGCGCGCGGGCATCTCGCGGACGGCCACAGGGGCATCGTCGGGGCTGCCCATTGGGAGGACACGCGTCTCCGCATCGCTCGTGGGGCGGGCGAGGCGAGAGGCTACGAGGGCGGATCCCCCACCACGACCAGCGCGCCGATCGCCACTCGCACAGCGGCGTACTCCCAGGGCAGCGTCAGTGCGAGGAAGACGATGACGGCGGGGTTCAGCAGGGGATTGCCGACCCAGTAGGCCAGGCTGGCGGCGAGTGGTGCCCCGTTGCGCCGCAGGCTCACCGCGACCGGAGCCGTGCAGCACGTGCACATCATCGAGGGCAGGGACAACAGGCCGCCCAGGGCGCCCTGGTTGACGGTGTGGCGGCGGTCGAGAAGACGGGTCAACCATTGCTTCGGCACGAGGGCCTCGATCGCTGCCGCGACGACCAGGGCGACCAGTGCGGCCTTCCAGACCGAGGAGACGTACGTCGTCCAGAAGTGCCACGCGCCCGAGATCGTCGGGATGCTGCCCGGGTCGCCGGCGGCGCCGAAGATCGGACCGTCGGGCCAGCTTCTGGTGTCGGCCAACCCGGCGATCTTGTCGCTGTAAGGCAGCCATTTGGCCCAGGCGAGGCCGATGACGAGGAGCGCCATCACGATGACGACTCCGAGGATCCCGACGCGGCGTGTGGCTGGTGGGGTGATGGTGCTGGCGCTCTCGACCTGGGTCACGACGACACTCCAATATCGTTGAACAATTGTGTGTGCAATCTAGTCCCCGGATGGTTGGCGGGTCAATGCATGAACTGGAGGCACACCGGAACTGGCGCCTTGTGGGTGCCGGTGAGAGTCGGAACTCCGGACTCGGCGTCGACGTCGAAGACCGCGATCGTGCTGCTGCCTTGGTGGCCGACGAAGAGTTGCCGGCCAGCCGGATCGAAGGTCATCGTCCGCGGGATGGCCCCGCCGGTCCTCACCCGCCCGCGCGGGTGAAGCCGGTCGCCATCCCATTCCAGCCACACCAGAGAGTCCTCGCCTGGCGCGGGCGGCGGACCGCTGGATCCGTGGCTGCGGTTGGTCGCGTAGACGAATCGACCGGCAGGGTGGGTGAGCAGCTCGGCGGCCGAACGGTGGCCGGTGAACCCGGGTGCCAACAGGGCGGTGGAGTCGTGATGGCGGAGGTGGCCGCTGGTGCTGTCCCAGGCGAAGGTCTCGACGGTCGCGGCCATCTCTGTGATCACGTGCACCCAGTTCCCTTCGGGCTGGAAAGCGAGATGGCGAGGGCCTGATCCGGGCGTCATCGTGACCGTCAGCTCGGGCCGCTCGGACAGCGAGCCGTCGGTCCAGGCGTGGACGAGGACCTGGTCGGTGCCGAGGTCTGGGGCCAGCAGGAACCGACCGCTCGGGTCGAAGACGGCCTGGTGGGCATGTGGCGAGGTCTGGCGTCGAGGGTGCACGCTCGAGCCGGTGTGCTGGATGATCGACGAAGCGCCCGCGAAAGCACCCGTCTCGTCCAGAGGGAAGAGCTCGACGGTGCCGCCGTGGAACGTCGTCACCACCAGCTCTCTCCTGTCGGGGCTGAGCGCGGAGTGGCACGGGTTGCCGCCTGTCCTGCGGTGGTTGAGGAGCTTCAGGGTGCCGTCGTGACAGCGGGCGTATGCCGTCACCGCCCCGCCCGGGGTGCCGTCGATCTCGGTCACTTCGTTCACGACGTAGAGCACGTTTCGTTCCGGGTCCGGGGTGAGCCATCCTGCGCGGAGCGCGGGCGTCACGCCCCGTTGCGTCAGGGCTCCGCTCGAGGCGTCGACCTCATAGGCGTACACGCCGATCGCGGAGTCCTTGGTGTCGGAGTGGTAGGCGCGCGGGAACGTCCCGACGTAGAGAAGTGGGTCTGACACGGGTCCTCGGCTCGAATCGGTTGACGCCGGGTGTGACCGGCATTACTGTCTATGTTGTTCAACAATGATGGTAACGAAAACGTAGCGCAAGTGGTCGTCCGCATCGCCGACGCTGCCTGTGCGGGAGAAGGAGCACCAGATGGACTACGACGTCGTTGTGGTGGGCGGTGGCCTCGCTGGGCTGACTGCGGGGCTGTACGCCGCCAGGTCCGGTCTGCGCACGCTGATCATCGAGCAGATGATGGCCGGTGGTCAGGTCTCCAACATCGAGCACATCGAGAACTTCCCGGGTCAGATGGAACCGGTAGGCGGCATGATGCTCGGTCCGGCGACCCAGATGCAGGCCGAGCGGGCCGGAGCGACGCTTGTCATGGAGACCGTCACCGGCGTCGAGAAGCTCGGCGACGGCTTCGAGGTGAAGACGGCTGAAGGGGAACACCGCACGCGCAGCCTGATCGTCGCCTCGGGCTCGCGCTTACGTACGCTCGGCGTGCCGGGGGAGGAGGAGCTGCGCGGCCGTGGGGTGTCCCAGTGTGCCGACTGCGACGGATACTTCTTCAGCGGCAAGCGCGCGGTCGTGGTGGGTGGTGGTGACTCGGCCGTCGACGAGGCTCGGATCCTGGCTGGGATGGGTGTCGAGAGGGTTGTCCTGGTGCACCGTGGTGCTGAGCTCACCGGAGTGCAACGGAGCCTGGT
>JALZDD010000907.1 GCA_030862715.1 Actinomycetota bacterium
ATCACCCGCTGATGGTCGGCGACCGGCTCGACACCGACATCGAGGGCGGCCGCAACGCCGGCATCGACACGCTGCTGGTGCTCACCGGGGTCACCGGGCTCGAGGACCTGGTCGCGGCCGAGCCGCAGCGGCGGCCCTCCTACATCTCCGCCGACCTGGGCGGACTGCTGGAGGCCCACTCCGCGCCGGAGATCGATGGCACGAGTGCGCGGCTCGGCGGCTGGACAGCAGAGGTACGCGACGGTGAGCTGCGAGTCACCGGCGAAGGCGCCACCGACGACTGGTGGCGGGTGGCCGCGGCAGGCGCCTGGGCACACCTGGACGCCACCGGATCGGTGGCCAGGATCGGCGTACAGGCCGTGCCGCCTCGCCCGGATGCCGACGGCGGGACGGTAGTCTCGGCCTCATGAGCGAGCAGCATTTCGACGAGACTCCGGCCGAGGCCTCGGCCGGGCTGGGCGGCGCCGGCAGTGCGCCGCACACAGGTGTCGCCCGCGTCGACGCGGTGCTCGAGACGCTGGACCGGCTCGACGAGCTCCCGCTGGCCGAGCACGTCGGCGTCTTCGAGGCCGCTCACACCGAGCTGCGTCGCGCCCTGGATCCCGATACCGGGGCCAACGACGCGATGGCCCGGATCGCCGCGGCGTCCGGCGAGTCCCAGCCGACCGACCAGCCCTGAGAGGCGAGCGCATGCCTCCTCGCCGCCTGCGTCTCGATGCCGAGCTGGTCCGGCGCAAGCTGGCCCGGTCCCGCGAGCACGCCAGCGAGCTGATCGCCGCCGGGCGGGTCACGGTCTCGGGAAACCGAGCCACCAAGCCGGCCACGGGCGTCACCACCGACGTCGCGATCGTGGTCAACGAGGACCCCGATCGACCTGACTTCGTCTCCCGTGGCGGGCACAAGCTCGCCGGAGCACTCGCGGCGTTCGAACCGCTCGGGCTCTCGGTCAAGGGCCGCCGCTGCCTCGACGCCGGCGCGTCGACGGGCGGGTTCACCGACGTACTGCTGCGCAACGAGGCCCGGCAGGTCGTCGCCGTCGACGTCGGCTACGGCCAGCTCGCCTGGCGGCTGCAGCAGGACGAGCGGGTCGTCGTCCACGACCGCACCAACATCCGCGACCTCTCCCTCGAGGTGGTCGGCGAACCCGTCGACGTCGTCGTCGGCGATCTCTCCTTCATCTCCCTCGAGCTCGTCCTGGACGCGCTGATCCGGGTCACCAGCCCCGACGGTGACCTGGCGCTGATGGTGAAGCCCCAGTTCGAGGTCGGCAAGGACCGGGTCGGCAAGGGTGGCGTGGTCCGCGACCCCGTCCTGCGAGCCGAGGCCGTCAACGCCGTCGCCGCGGCCGCCGCGAGGCGCGGCTGGGGAGCACGCGCGGTCACGACCAGCCCGCTCCCGGGCCCGTCGGGAAACGTCGAGTTCTTCCTGTGGCTGCGCCGTGGGGAGGCCACCGTCACCGAGGCGGAGATCGAGGAGGCCGTGCGCGAGCAGCGCGGCCTGGAGAGCCCCGCCACCGGGGTTGTGTCGGTGCCGTCTGAGAAGGTTGATCCGTGATCGAGCGTCAGCGAGTGAACCAGCGGGCCAACACGTCGCCGCCTCCGTATTCTGGCGCTTGCGCAACGGAGGTGGCGACGTGACTGACGCCGACACCGCCCAGGTGGACCCAGCGCCTGTGGACCCAGCCGAGGTTCGGCGCGTCCTCATGCTCATCCACACCGGGCGCGAGGAGGCCCGCGAGGTCGGCCTCGCCTGCGCCAAGTCGCTGGCGGTCCACGGGATCGTGGTCCGGGTGCTGGCCAGCGAGGCCGCCGACCTGGGGATCGACCCGGCGGCGTACGAACCGAGGCTCGAACTCGCCACCGACGAGGACGACGCGAGCCGCGACTGCGAGCTGGCGCTGGTCATCGGCGGTGACGGCACCATCCTGCGCGCTGCCGAGCTCGTCCAGCCCCACCGCACCCCGGTGCTCGGGGTCAACCTGGGACATGTCGGGTTCCTGGCGGAGGCGGAGTACGACGACGTGGAGTCGACGATCGAGGCGATCGTCCAGCGTCGCTACACCTCCGAGGACCGCCTCGCGCTCGAGGTCAGCGTCTTCGAGGACGGTCAGAAGGTCTTCCGTACGTTCGCGGTCAACGAGGCCAGCGTCGAGAAGGCCGCGCGTGAGCGGATGCTCGAGGTCGTCGTCGAGATCGACGGCCGGCCGCTGTCGAGATGGGGTTGCGACGGCGTCGTCTGCGCGACCCCGACCGGCTCGACGGCCTACAACTTCTCCGCCGGCGGCCCGGTCGTGTGGCCGGGCGTCGAGGCGCTGCTGCTGACCCCGATCAGCGCCCACGCGCTCTTCGCGCGGGCCATGGTGGTCGCGCCGACCTCGGTGCTGGCTGTCGAGGTCATCTCGCGTGCCGACGGCGCCGGGGTGCTCTGGTGCGACGGCCGGCGTTCGTACGACCTGGGCCCGGGCGCCCGGATCGAGGTCACCCGGGGGGTGGAGCCTGTGAGACTCGTCCGCCTGCACCAGGCCCCGTTCACGGATCGTCTGGTGCGGAAGTTCGGACTGTCTGTGGAGGGATGGCGAGGCGCCGCGGAACGGCGTCCGTTCAGGATGAACGGAGGCGAGAATGCTTGAGGAGATC
>JALZDD010000909.1 GCA_030862715.1 Actinomycetota bacterium
TGACGCGCTGCTTGTGATCCGGCATGGCTCAGCCCTCCGATATGACGCGGTTCTCGATCGCCCCGAGCTGGTCGATCTCTGCTCGGACGACATCGCCGACCTTGAGGAAGTTCCCGCTCATGGCCCCGATACCGGCCGGGGTCCCGGTCGCGAGGATGTCGCCAGGCATCAGGGTGAAGATCTGAGTGAGGTATGCGATCTGCTCATAGATGTTGTAGACCATGTCGTTGGTCGGCCAGTCTTGGCGGATCTCGCCGTTGACCGTGAGCCGCATCCTCAGGTCGAGCGGGTCGTCGATCTCGTCGTCAGTCGTCAGCCAGGGACCGATCGGGCCGTGGGTGTCGAAGGATTTGCCCAGGGTGAAGGTCGGCGACCTCTTCTGGAGCCAGTCACGCACCGAGACGTCGTTGGCGACGACATAGCCGGCGATCACCGAACGCGCGTCGTCGATCGAGACGTGCTTGCAACGCTGACCGATCACCACACCGAGCTCGATCTCGTAGTCGAGCGCGTCGGATAGGTCCGGCTTCACGATGTTGTCGTATGGCCCGACGATGCACGAGACCTGCTTGTTGAACCACATCTGGTTCTCCGGGATCGGGATGCCGGCGGCGCGGGCCTCCTCGGCATGCTCTTTGTAGTTCATTCCGATGCCGAGGTACTTCTGCGGGTTGTCGATAGGTGCCTCGAGGACGACCTCGGAGAGCGGGTACGTCGGACCGGTCGCCCCCAGGATCTGGGCGCTCACCGAGTCGAGCAATGGCAGCAGCGTACGCAGTGACGTACCGACCTCGGTAGAGATGTCGGTGACGCTCTCATCGTCGACGCGACCCAGCAGGGTCGGGCCGCCGGCGACGTGGAACCGGGCGAGTCTCATCTGTGGTTCTCCTTCTCGCGGGCGTCGATATCGGCCTGCTCTGCGGCCGTGGTCGGCCAGGCCGGCTCACCGTCGGGCGTCATCTGGAAGCTGACGAAGCGCCACGACCTGTCGTCCCCACGTGTCAGCACCTGCGTTGCCGGACCGGCGAGAACACGCTCGCCACCATCGGGCGTACGCATGTGGTTGACCACGCGCCCGGTCACCACCGCCACGTCAGCGCCGTTACCCAGAACCCGGACGAGCAGGTCTCCGCGGGAGACGTCGATGTACGCCTTGCGCCTGGCCACGTGCTCGAGCAGTTGTTCCTTGTCGTGAGTGAGGCCGGGCGCGTGCACGTGGATCAGCGATTCATCGAAGATTTCGTCGAGGGCACCCAGGTCACCCTCGACGAGCGCCCGCTGACGTTGCTCCTCGACAGCCAGGATCGCGGCCCGCGTCTCCTCGTCCGCCGGCACGACGCCGGTTGTCTCAGCCATCGGACTGCTCACCCCTTCGTCGTGGTGAGAGCGTGCTCGGTGCGGAAACCCGTTGCCTCACCGGCATCGAATCCCGGCCGGGGGGAGCCGACGAGCGCGTGGTACTTGCTGAAGATCTCGTCGGCCTCTGCGAGGGGGAGAACCTGCTCGATGTCATCGAAGGGCCTGCCGTCGGTACGTTCGGCAACGATCCGTCGGATGACCTCGTAGCCCTCGCCGCGCATGTTCATCACGATCCGGTTGACACCTTCGCGGCGCGCGGCGTCGTAGGCGACGAACGCGGCGTGCGGGTCGTTGGGGTGCTCGGCCAGCTTCTGGACGACAACGCGCGCGTCCAGCATCGCCTGGGTGATCCCGTTCCCGCCGCGAGGGAACATCGCATGTGCGGCGTCGCCGAGCAGCGTGACGCGTCCGTCGACCCAGTTGTCGAGCGGATCGTGACGGATCAGCGGGAAGAGGTAGACCTCACGAGCCTCCCGCATCATGCGCTGCACGTCGAGGAAAGGGGTCTTGACGGTGTCGAAGAGGGGGATGACGTCGCTGATGTCACCGATCTGGTTCCAGTCTTCGATCGTTTCCTCGCCGTTGGTCTCGGCAACCCAGTTCACCAGTGTCTTGCCGGTCCCCTCGAAGTTGTCGGCGATCGGATACACGATCATGGATGCGACATTCGGATCACCGATGTGCAGAATCGTGTGGCCGCCGCGGAAGGGCTCCATGAGCGTCGTCCCGCGCCACATCGTGATGCCGGAGAAGTGCGGTTCAGACATGCTCGGGAACATCTGACGGCGGATTGCTGACTTGATTCCATCCGCCGCGATGACTGCGCCGTGGCGTACCTGCTCGGTACGGCCGTCAGTATGCTCGAGGTCAAGGGTCACGCCGTCTACGTCCTGGGAGTAGCCGGTCACGCCGACGCCGAGGTTGAAGGCATCGGCACCGAGGCGTTCGAGTGCGACCCTGTAGAAGAGCATCTGGAGCGTCCCGCGGTGGACGAAGCGCTGCTCGTGCAGGTAGCCCATGTGGACACCGCATTTCTCGGCGTAGATCTCCTGGCCGAAGTGGTTGTAGAAGATCGAGTCCTCGGCATCGACGGAAATCGTGCGGAACTCTTCGAGGAGGCCGAGGTCGTCGATCTCGGCGGTGCCGACGGTCTTGATGTCGACGCCGACGCCGAGCGGCTTGAGCTCTGGGACGACCTCGTAGACGGTCGGGCGCAGACCCTGCTGTTGCATTCGTAGCGCGGTCAGCAGCCCGGCAGGACCGGCGCCGATGATCGCGACGTCGAGATCGTTGGTGGTGTTCATGTCGTGGTCCTCGTCGTGTGGTGGTGGGTGGTCAGGGAAGCAGCCGAAGCGCAGAGCTCGGACAGGAAGCTGGTGGTGGCCTCCCAGGCGCGCGCGGTGCTGCGAGGGTGGTAAGCGAAGAGCTCGGGCTTGGCCGAGTTCGCCGCCTTCGGGCTGGTGAAGGCATGAGTGGTGTCGCTGTAGACGTGCGCCTGCCAGTCGAGGCACGTGGTGTCGAGCGCTGTCGCGAGCGTCGCGCGCATGGTCGCGTTGGCCATAGGGTCGTCGGCACCGATGCAGGTCAGGACCGCGCCAGAGCCGGCTGCGCTCCAGTCCTGCTCGAGCAGGTCGAGACCGGGATGGATAGCCGCGACGCCGGCGACGTCGGCGCCGGTGCGCAGATACTCGAGGGCGGACGAGCCGCCAAAGCAGTAGCCGAGCAGGGCGACCGGGCGTTCGGCGAACTCCGGCTGAGCGGCGAGGGTTCTGTGTGCTGCGGTGATCCGTGCCATCCAGCGACTGCGGTCAGCGGCCATGCTCGCCAAGAGGTGGCCGACCTCGAGCCCCGAGGTGGGAGTCCTCCGATCGCCCCAGACATCGGCCATGAACACCGCGTGGCCGATCTCGGCGAGGCGCCGCGCGCTGACCACCATCTCATCGCTGATGCCGAACGCGTCATGGATCAGGAGGACACCGGTGGCGCCATCGACGCTGCGCTGCGGTGCGCAGACGAGGCCGACCATCCGGCTGTCCTCGTGCCAGTACTCGACGTCACGGGTGGCTGTCTCGATCAAATCAGTCCCTCTCCGCGTCGATAGATGTGGCGCGTGCCACTGCCCGGAAACCGTAAAGCAGATCATGTACGATTTCAACAACGATTTGCCGTAATCATCCAAGGGGGCTTGCGTCATGGGAAATTCTGTATATGGTTTCGTACACGATTCGAAGTGACCGGCATCACAGCCGCTCACAGGTCCATCCGAGGGAGCAGCAGTACGCATGTCCGAGATGTCTACGGCCGCAGAGCAGGCCACCGACGTGGCCCCATCGACCACAACGCCCGACCCCACGATCGCGCCCGCGTCGCCGAGCCGCGGGACCGTCTGGTTCGCGTCCCGGTTCGCCGTGATAGGGGTCTGGATCGCCCTCGCTGTTCTCTTCGCGACCCTGCGTCCGGACACGTTCCTGACGTCGGGCAGCTTCAAGGTGATCTTCGGCAGTCAGAACCAGGCTGCGCTCGTCTTTCTGACCGCGGCGCTGCTCTGCACAATCGTGGTCGGCGAGTTCGTCGACATGTCTGTTGCCTCGAACTTCGGCCTTTCGGCCATCATGCTGACGGTCCTCAACGTCAACCACGGGTGGAGCGTGGAGGCAGCTGTGCTTGCCTCACTCGTCCTTTCGACCGTGGTCGGCGCCGTGAACGGCTGGCTGGTGGTGAAGGTCGGCGTGAACACGATCGTCGTCACGCTCGGCATGGGGACCTTCTTGCTGGGTATCGCACTCTGGGTCTCTGACCTCATGCCCGTCAGCGGTCTCCCGCCCGGCTTCAAGGGCATCGCGCTCCAGCCGGTCCTCGGTCTCCCGATCAGCCTCTACTACGGCCTGGCGCTGATGCTCGGGTTCGCCTACGTCCTTCACTTCACGCCCCTGGGCCGCAACATGCGCTTCGTCGGGGAGAGCCGAGAGGTCAGCCGTCTCGCCGGTGTGCGCGTGACCCGGGTGCGCCTCGGCGCCTTCACGACTGCGGGGCTGATCGCCGGCGTCGGTGGCGTGCTGTCCGCGGCCGCAACCGGCGGCTTCGACCCGAACGTGTCACAGAGCTACCTGCTCCCGATATTCGCCGCGACATTCCTCGGCACCGCGATCCTGCAGCCCGGGCGGTTCAACCCGATCGGCACGCTGATCGCCGTCTACTTCCTCGCCACCGGCGTCCTCGGGCTCCAGCTCCTCGGAGCGACGTCCTGGGTGACGAGCGTCTTCTACGGCGGAGTCCTCGTTGCCGCCGTCACGATCTCGACCGTGCTGCGTGACCGTTCGCGCTGATCCAGCGGCCGGTCGCTCTCGGACCGCTTCATCTGCTAGCGCCATCTTCAGCAAACAAAGGAGTTTCACATGAGTCCTGCACGTCGCACCCCTTCATCGCGGCGCCTCCGCAGCTGGGCGGTCGTCTGTAGCATCGCCGCCCTCGCATCATCCCTTACCGCCTGCGGCAGCGACTCGGGTGGGTCGGGCGCTGATACGGGCAGCGAGAGCGCGAACTCCACGCTCAGTGGTGATCTGGCCACGGCGATGAAGCCGTTGGACACCTACCCGGTGCCGACCGCCGCACTCCAGGACGTCGCCTCGGTGGCCGGCAAGACCATCTACTACATCCCGATCACGAAGCAGGCTCCGCAGTTCACCACGACGGAGAAGGCGTTGACTGCAGCGGCGGAGGCGGTAGGCGTCCACGTCCAGGTATGCGATGGCAAGGGCACCCCGACGGACATCGGCGGCTGCATCGGCCAGGCCACCGATGCCAAGGCCGCCGCCATCGTCGCCGACGCGATCCCCTACGTTCTGGCGGCCAACGGGCTCGACGCCGCCCAAGAGGCGGGCATTCCGGTCGTCATCAGCAACCAGGTCCCGGACCAAGCGCATCCCGCCTCGAAGACGCTCACCTGGGTCCCGGTTCCTGGTAGTGAACAGCAGATACGCCTCTTCGACTGGATCGCCTCCGACTCCAAGGGCAAAGGCAGAATCCTGGTCAACCAGAGCGCAGACGGACCGTCGCCGGCGAGCTACATCGCCGACGGTCAGGCCGCGCTCGAGAAGGACTGCCCCGACTGCGAGCTGACGATCAACAAGGTCACGTCGTCGAACTTCGCGCTCGTCCCGTCCTCCACCAGCGCCGCCCTGCTCAAGGATCCGAGCATCACCTACGTCGACGCGCAGTTCGAGCAGTATCTGCAACCGACCCAAGGCGGCGTGCAGCAGGCATCCCGTACTGACATCAAGGTCCTCACCGGATCCGCTTCCCTCGGTGGTCTCAAGGCGCTGAAGTCCGGCACGCTTGCGGCAGTCACCGCCCAGGCAGCGGCCTTCCAGGGCTGGGTCAACGCCGACGCCGCATTGCGCCTGATCCTCGGCCAGCCGGTGCCCGAATACAAGATCCCGACCCGCCTCTTCACCAAGAGCAACATCGATGACGTCACGCTCACGGAGGAGGCCGAGCTCTCCGGTGAGTGGTTCGGCCCAGTCACCTTCCCCGATGAGTTCAAGAAGCTCTGGGGCGTCGCGTGAGCGAGCTCGAGAACCCGGTCCCGGCGGGAGGCGCAGCCCTCCCG
>JALZDD010000350.1 GCA_030862715.1 Actinomycetota bacterium
AGGCGGGCGACCACCATGGCGACGTAGAAGACGCCGGCGATCTGCTCGATCATCACCATCGAGCGGGCGTTGGGGAGCACGGGCACGATGTCGGAGAGGCCGACCGAGGTCAGCGTCGTGAACGAGAGATAGAGCAGGTCGAACCACTGCCGCTGGTCGCCGAACGAGCCCGGCCAGATCACCTGCACCGCGGCGTACAGATAGGCGAAGGCCCAGGCGACCACGGTGAAGGCCGCTCCGGTTGCGAAGAGCTCGTCGCGGGTCACCACGTCGTCGTGGAAGAGGTAGCGGATCATCGCGTAGGAGACGAAGAGGTAGAACGGGACGTGGAAGAAGGCCGACGTCAGCACGACCCAGCCCTCGTTCGGCGCGACGGACTCCCACACCGCGAAGATCGTCGCCGGTCCGCCGAAGATGATGGCGGCCCACGAGAAGGCCGGGGTCATGCGTACCGCCGCGACCGCCGCCAGCAGGAGCAGCAGCTGCAGTACGCCCAGGGCCGCGCGGCCGGCGGTGGAGCCGTCGAGGAAGGGGTAGGCCAGGATCGCCACCACCTGTCCGAGCAGGAGTACGGCAGAGGGGTGCTCGCGCATCGCCCTGATCACGTTCGTCACAACCGCACACCCTAAAGCCCACCTGGCCAGTACCGTCGGCACCATGCGCGCTGCCATCGCCCTCGCCTCCGTGATCGCTCTCGGGCTCTCGACGGCCGCATGCTCCGGAGACTCCTCTCCCGCGACCACTCCCCCACCGCTGAACCCGTCGGGCTCGCCGAGCGCCTCCGCGAGCTCCTCCTCGTCGGCTCCTCCGGGCGTGCTGCCGACGTCCGACCGGGTGCCGGAGCTCGACGTCGAGGTGGTCAACGACGAGCTCGACCACCCCTGGGACGTCGCCGACATAGGCGAGGACCGGTTCCTGGTCACCGAGCGCGACCGGGCGGTCCTCTCGCTGATCGAGGGCGGCGAGCGGCGCGAGATCTCCCTCGAGGACAACGACATCTGGGTCTCCGGTGAGACTGGGCTGATGGGCCTGGAGATCGACCCCGGCTTCGCCGAGAACCGGCGCATCTACACCTGCCAGGGATGGAACGGTGGTGAGGACGTACGCGTCATCTCCTGGACCCTCGACACCGGACTGACCAGGGCCACCCAGGAGCGGACCCTGATCGACGGCTTCCCCACCAGCTCCGGGCGCCATGGTGGCTGCCGGCTGCTGATCAGCGCCGACGGCGCGCTGTGGGTCGGTACCGGCGACGCGGCGAACGAGGAGAACCCGCGCAGCCTCGACTCCCTGGGCGGCAAGACGCTCCGGCTCGACCCGCAGACCGGCCAGCCGTGGCCCGGCAACCCGTGGGCCGGTGACGAGGGGCCGCGGCGCTACATCACCTCGTTCGGCCACCGCAACGTGCAGGGTTTGGCAGAGCGAGCGGACGGCACGATCTGGTCGATGGAGCACGGCCCCGACCGCGACGACGAGGTCAACGAGATCACCCTCGGCGGCGACTACGGCTGGAACCCCGGTGCGGGCTATGACGAGTCGGTGCCGATGACGGACCAGGACCTGCCCGGCAAGCAGATCGAGGCGGCCTGGAACTCCGGCAACCCGACCATCGCCACCGGCGGTGGCACATTCATCCCGGTCCAGGAGCGGTGGGGCGCCTACGGCGGGGCGCTCGCGGTCGCCGTGCTCAAGGACCAGGAGTTGCGGATCATCTCCTTCGACGAGTCCGGCAAGCTCACCGATGACAGTTCACCCGAGGTCATGCGCGACTACGGGCGGCTGCGTACGGTCTCGCTGGCCGCCGACGGTGACCTGCTGATCACCACCGACAACGGCGGCGAGGACGTGCTGCTCCGGGTGACCCCGCGCTGAGGATCACCCGGAGCTGAGGATCACTTGTCCTCGGTGCCCGCGTCGCCTTCCCAGGCCTTGTCTTCCTTGTCCCAGCGCTCGTTGTTCTCCTGCACGTGCTCCAGCGCTCGGGAGGCCTCGGCGTGGGAGGCATAGGGGCCGAGACGGTCCTTGGCCTTGCAGCCCTCGTACGGCTCGACGGTCTTGTGCTTGAGGCAGTAGTAGTACTCGCCCGCGTGCTCGTCGCTCATACCGCCAACTTACCGTTGCGCGAGATGTTCGCGTGGGCAACAGCGCTGTTACACGGATTTCAGTAGGTTGCCTCCATGAGCCAGATGTTCGACGCCTATGAGACGCGGGATCCGGCCTATGACGAGATGTTCGTCGGCAGCGAGCTCCGTCCTCCCTATCAACGGCTGGGTGACTCGCTGCGAAGGCTCAGCGCGGCGGAGCTGATCAGCCGGGTCGAGGCGATGCAGGCCAGCTACCTCGACCAGGGCGTCACCTTCGACATCGGCGGTGAGGAGCGGGCCTTCCCGCTCGACATCGTGCCGCGGGTCATCGAGCGGGACACCTGGGCGACCATCGACAAGGGCGTCCAGCAGCGGGTCAAGGCGCTGGAGCTGTTCCTCGCCGACATCTACGACGAGGGCAAGGTCTTCGAGGACGGGGTGATTCCGCGCGAGGTGATCACCACCTCCAGTCACTACCACCGCGCTGCCGCCGGCGTGCACCCGCCCAACGGCGTACGCGTCCAGGTCTCCGGCATCGACCTGGTCCGTGACAACACCGGCGAGTTCCGCGTGCTCGAGGACAACGTGCGGGTCCCGTCGGGCGTCTCCTACGTCATGACCAACCGTCGCGCGATCTCGGCCGCTCTCCCGGAGACGATCGCCGAGCACCGGATCCGGCCGGTCGCCAACTACCCGCAGAAGCTCCTCGCGGCGCTGCGCGCGGCCGCTCCCGCCGGCGTCGCGGACCCCAACGTGGTCGTGCTGACCCCGGGCGTCTACAACGGCGCCTACTTCGAGCACGCGCTGCTGGCCCGGACGATGGGGGTCGAGCTCGTCGAGGGGCGCGACCTGGTCTGCCGCAACGGGCAGGTGCTGATGCGTACGACCAAGGGGCTGGCCCCGGTGCACGTCATCTACCGGCGCATCGACGACGAGTTCCTCGATCCGGTGCACTTCCGGCCCGACTCGATGCTCGGCTGCGTGGGGCTGATCGACGCCGCCCGGATGGGCAACGTGACGCTGGCCAATGCGGTCGGCAACGGGGTCGCCGACGACAAGCTCGTCTACACCTACATGCCCGACATCATCCGCTACTACCTCGGCGAAGATCCGGTGATCCGAAACGTCGACACCTGGCGGATGGGCGATGCGTCCTCGCGCGAGGAGGTCCTCGACCGGCTCGACGAGCTCGTGCTCAAGCCCGTCGACGGCTCCGGCGGGAAGGGGATCGTGATCGGGCCTGCGGCCTCGGCGCGCGAGTTGGAGGTGCTGCGCGGCAAGATCCTGGAGGACCCCCGCTCCTGGATCGCGCAGCCGGTGGTGCAGCTCTCGACGGTCCCGACGTTCACCGATGGGGATCTCGGGGCGCGGCATGTGGACCTGAGGCCGTTCGCGGTCAATGATGGCGACAAGGTCTGGGTTCTTCCCGGTGGCCTGACTCGGGTGGCGCTCGCAGAGGGCGAGCTGATCGTGAACAGCTCCCGTGGCGGCGGCTCGAAGGACACCTGGGTGCTCGCCGGGCCGACGTCCTCTCGGCCGCACGGCCGGGGTCAGTCTCAAACGCAGGGGGTTGCGTGATGCTGAGTCGCATCGCCGAGTCGATGTTCTGGATCGGGCGTTATGTGGAGCGCGCCGAGGACACCGCGCGCATCCTCGACGTACAGACCCAGCACATCCTCGAGGACGCAGCCACCGACGAGGAGACCGCGTGTCGCTCGCTGCTCGCGGTGATGGGCATCGAGCTCTCCGCCGACGAGAAGGTCGGGCTGCCGCAGATGCTGGACATGCTCGCGTACGACACCACCGCACCGACCTCGATGGCCTATGCGCTCGGCGCGGCCAGGGAGTCGGCCCGCGGAGCCCGCGAGACGCTCTCGGTGCCGTTGTGGGAGGCGCTCAACACCACCTACCGGGCGATCCCGGCCGGTCAGTTCAAGCACATGCGGGCCCCGTTCATCTTCGGCTGGGTGCGCGACCGGGTCGCCCAGATCAACGGCACCGCCGACGCCACGATGATGCGCGATGAGTCCTGGCAGTTCCTGATGCTCGGGCGCTACGTCGAGCGCGCCGACATGACCTCGCGGCTGGTCGCGACCACCTCTTTGACGAGCGCCGGCGGGGCGTCGCAGTGGAACTCCACGCTGCGCGCCTGCGGGGCGTACGACGCGTTCCTGCGGGTCAACAAGGGGGTCGAGACCGAGCAGGCGGCTGCCGAGTTCCTGCTCCTGGACCGGATCTTCCCGCGCTCGGTGGTGCACGCGCTGCAGCGGGCGGAGGGGGCGCTGGACACCCTGGAGGGGACGACCCGCCGCGCCGGCTTCACCGACGAGGCCCACCGGCTGATCGGCCGGATGCGGGCGTCGCTGGAGTATCGCTCGCTCCACGATCTGCTTGCCGACCTGCCCGCCGAGATGGAGCGGCTCCAAGCCACCTGTGCCGATGCCACCGAGGCGGTCACCAAGCGCTACTTCGCCGGCGCCGAGGCGCTGGCCTGGCAGCCGGTCTGAGGAGTCTGATCGAGATGAGCATGCAGTTCCGCATCGTGCACACCACGACGTTCGCCTACGACGGGCCGGCGGTCGCCTCCTACAACCAGGCGCGGCTGACTCCCCTGACCACGCCCGACCAGATCGTGGTCCATCACCGCATCGACGTCTCGCCCAAGCCGTGGACGTATGAGTACAAGGACTACTTCGGCAACGAGGTCACCGCGATCGAGGTGCTCGAGGCGCATCGGGCGCTGAAGGTCTCCGCGACCAGCACCGTCCAGGTCGACCGGAAGCCCGGGGCCGCGCCGGTGCTCACCTGGGAGGAGGCCGCACTGCCAGGGGTCGCGGACCGGTTCATCGAGTTCCTGGGCCTGCCCTCGTTGGTGGTGCCCGAGGAGGGGCTCGCGACTCGGGCCAAGGCGATCGCGGCCTCCGCGGCGCTTCCGGGTGAGGCGGCGGTCGAGATCGCGCGGGTGGTCGCCGACGGGTCGGCGCCGGCACCGGATGCCGCCCACCAGCTGCTCGGGGCGCTGCGTACGGTCGGGATCCCGGCGCGCTACGTCTCCGGCTACGTCTACCCCGGCGGCGCCCACTCCTGGGTGGAGTGGTGGGACAACGGGTGGCACGGCATCGACCCCGCGACCGGCACCGAGCCCGGCGACGCGTACGTCGGTGTGGCCACGGGCCGTGACCACACCGACGTCAAGCCGCTGGGCGGGATCTATTCGGGTCCCGAGGAGCCGGCCGTCGAGGTCACAGTCGAGATGACCCGCCTCGCCTGAACGCTCAGAGCGACGACTCGGCCGAGAGCCCGTTGATCACCTTCGCCAGCGCGATGTCACGGCTGGTGACGCCGCCGGCGTCGTGGCTGGTGAGCCGGATCTCGACGTACGGGTAGCGCAGGTCGATGTCGGGGTGGTGGTTGGCCTCCTCGGCCTTCGCCCCGATCGCATTGACCAGCGCGAGACCGGTGATGAAATCACCGGTGTCCACGCGGGCGACGATGCTGTCGGCCTCGCCGCTGGTGTCGAACGTCCAGCCTGCGAGCTGCTCCTGGGCGACCTGCTCGGCGTTGAGGGTCGTGGTGTCAGGTTCCATGCCCCCACCCTGCCACCGCCGAGGTCGCCGCGTCATCCGGGCCACTCCTGGACTCACTCCTGGCGCTGCGCGAGCCGGTTGCGTACGCGGTAGACGGCTGCGTGATGGTCGTAGTCGTCGCTCATCACGGCCGCCAGGCGCAGCGGGCCGAGCGCGTCCTCGAGACGGTCCTGGCGCTCCAGGACGCGCCCGAGCGAGTGCTGGCTCCAGGCGTCGCTCGGGTCACGCTCGACGAGCCAGCGCAGCTCGGCCTCGGCCTTGGCGAGCTGGGCCCGCAGCATGTAGGCCCACGCCCGCATGCTCCGCAGCCCGAAGTTGTCGGGGTCGTCGGCCAGCGCCGGCTCCAGGATCTCCAGCGCCTCCACCGGGAAGCGCCGCGAGAGCAGGTCGTGCGCCGTCCGGTAGGCCACCTCATGGGCGCTCTGGCCTGGGCTGAGTTGAATATTGGGCCGAACAGCCGGGGCCACGTACTCGAACTCTTCGTTCTCCGTCATCACACCCTCCGAACGTGATACCCCCACGCGGTATTCCATCCGCACCCGTCCTGGTAGCACCATTGTGACGGTTAGGAGGTGAACGCGCATGCACGCATCAGTAGGTGACCACCTCGTCGTCATGGGCCAGCACGTCGGCGACCACGTTCGGGAGGCCGAGATCATCGAGGTCAGCCACCCCGACGGCAGCCCGCCCTACCTCGTACGCTGGAGCGACAGCGACCACGAGTCGCTCGTCTACCCCGGTCCGGATGCCCACATCGAGCCTGCCGCCCACTAGACTTTTGAGCGGACGGGCTGGCCGGGCGATCGCGTCGTAGAGATACGTCGAGGAAAGTCCGGGCTCCACAGGACAGGGTGGTGGCTAACGGCCACCCGGGGTGACCCGCGGGACAGTGCCACAGAGAACAGACCGCCTCTACC
>JALZDD010001021.1 GCA_030862715.1 Actinomycetota bacterium
TCCCTGACGGCGGACAGACCCGCGTGACCTTCACCCACGAGGGCCTCGCGCGCGGCGACGAGTGCTTCGACGTCTGCTACGACGCCTGGACCCACTACATCACCGTCAGCCTCAAGGGCCGGATCGAGTCCGGTGAGGGCACGATCCGGACGCAGGACCAGGACAAGGCCGCGGTGGGCCGGTAACGCCTCACGAGTGGGTGAGGAGTGGTCGATTTGGGCCTGCCGAAGCCGCTCGGGAGGGCCCAAAGTGACCACTTCTCGAGCGGTCGATGGCCCGCCAGCCGTTCTCTCGTGCCTGGTATTACTTGAACATGCTGAAGACCTGGCCCGGCCGCGGTCGTCTGGCGTTGTACGTCGCCGCGACCGTGCTCGGGATCGTGGAGGCCGCGGTCCTGACCACCGACCCCTACGAGGTCGCGGGCGGGGTCGCTCTGCTGATCGGGGTCACGCACGCCGCCTCGATTCCGTTGGCGCTCCGGCGTCCGGTGGAGGCGGCCGGCCTCTCCCTGGTCGCGGTGACCGTGGCCGCACTGGCGATCGCGCGGCAGAGCCCGGAAGGCTGGCCGTGGATGGTGGCGCCGCCGACGCTGACACAGCTCCTGGTGCTGCTCGTGTTGACCCTGGTCGCCGGGTGGCGGCTGGCGGCGATCACCCTGGGCATCCAGGTCGCTGCCGGGGTCGTCCTGGCCGTGATCGGACTGGCCTGGAACGACATCGTCACCTCGCTCGTGGAGGTGGCCAACTTCGCCTCGCTCGCGCTGCTGCTGGGCGCCCTCGCCACCGTCGCCCGACGGCTGTCCGAGTCGCGCAGCGCGTTGCGAGAGGAGCACGAGCGCCGCTCGGTCGTCGAGGAGAAGGCCCGCATCGCCCGCGAGCTCCACGACGTGATCGCCCACAACATGTCGCTGATCACCGTGCAGGCCAGGTCGGCGCCCCACCGGGTCGACGACGTCAGCCCGGCGGCCGAGGCGGAGTTCGCCGAGATCGCCGACCTGGCGGCCTCGGCGCTGCGGCAGATGCGTGGGGTGCTCGACGTGCTGCGTACCGAGGAGGGTCAGTCGGGCCGGGTCCCGGTGCCGGGGATCGACGGGCTGGCCGATCTCTTCGAGTCGGCCCGCGGGACCGGGCAGCGGGTCGAGGTGCGGGGTGATCTTCCGGAGCTCACCGACGTGGCCCCGGAGGTGGGCACCGCGGCCTACCGGATCGTGCAGGAGGCACTCAGCAACGCCCGCCGCCACGCTCCGAGCGAGCCGGTCGGCGTCGATCTGACTATGGGGGAGGAGGGCCTCGGGATCCGGGTCGCCAACCCGCTCGACGGTGCCGCCCCGGCCTCGTCCACCGAGACCAGCAGCGGGGGTCATGGGCTGATTGGGATGCGCGAGCGCGCGAGCGCTGTCGGCGGGAGCATCACTGCCGGTGCCCGCGACGGGAACGAGTTCGTCGTCGAGGCGCTGCTCCCGGCGCAAACGGCGGTGCGCACACCCGTCAAACGCGGTAGGAAGACCCCGTGACGGTGAAGATCGTGGTCGTCGACGACCAGGAGATGGTGCGCTCCGGCTTCGTGGCGCTGCTCGGTGCCCAACCGGACCTCGAGGTGGTCGGCACCGCCGCCGACGGCTCCGAGGCGTTGCAGGTGGTGCGGCGTACGCATCCCGATGTGGTGCTGATGGACGTCCGGATGCCGGTGATGGACGGGATCGAGGCGCTCCGGCAGCTGTCCGAGAACCCCGCCACCGCACAGACCAAGGTGGTCATGCTGACCACCTTCGACGCCGACGAGTACGTGCACGAGTCGCTCCGTCTCGGGGCCAGCGGGTTCCTGCTCAAGGACGCCTCGCCCGACGAGCTCGCCTCCGCGATCCGGGTGGTCCATGCCGGCGAGGCGCTGCTCTCGCCGTCGGTCACCCGGCAGGTGATCGCGCAGTTCGCCCGCGCGCCCAGGAAGAGGCGGGCCGACCCGCGCCTCAAGCAGCTCACCGAGCGCGAGCGCGAGGTGCTCGAGAACATCGCCCGCGGCAGCTCCAACAGCGAGATCGCCGCCGAGCTCTTCCTTGCCGAGCAGACCGTGAAGACCCACGTCAGCCGCATCCTCGGCAAGCTCGGCCTGCGCGACCGCGCCCAAGCAGTGGTCTTCGCCTACGAGAGCGGCCTGGTCGCGCCCCACGTCTAAGGGACATCCCGCACTACCCCGGTAGGGGGTCGAATGGCTCCCCAGAGTGACGCGCGGCGGGAGACCTGATTCCTACCGTCACGGCCATGACAGTTGTGACGCCGCTCAGATACGGCCTCAACGAGGCCGACGGAACCATCGGACCCCGCCTCCTCGCCTGCGACCCTCCCGGAGGGGCGCGGGTCGTCGAGGCCTTCGGGGATGCTGCCGCCGCCGACCACATCGCGGTCGTCGTGCCCGGCAACGGCCACCACCTCGGCAACTACTTCACCAGCACCGAAGCCCACAGTCCGCGCTCCCGTGGGCAGCTGTTGCTGCGTACGATGCAGACGATCGCGCCGGAGAGCCGGTCTGCCGTCGTGGTCTGGCTGGGCTACCACTCGCCGCCGGAGTGGTACAACGCGATCACCAACGGCCCGGCCTATGCCGGCGCGCAGGACCTGGCAAACCTCACCCACTACCTGCCGCGCGCCGCTCACCTCACCCTGATCGGCCACAGCTACGGCTCGACGGTGGCCGGCCTCGCGCTCGCCAGCGCCCGCGCCGACGACTGCGTGGCGCTGGGCAGCCCCGGGATGGGCGTCGTGCACCGCTCCGAGCTCGGGTCACGCACCCGGCTCTGGGCCGCGTACGGCGAGACCGACCGGATCCGGCTGGTCCCGCAGGTGCGGCTCGGCCGTCTCGGTCTGGGCCGCGGACCGCTGCATCCCGAGCTCGGAGCGACCCGCTTCGGCACCG
>JALZDD010001037.1 GCA_030862715.1 Actinomycetota bacterium
CGGTCGACGGCGTCAACGTGCTGGGGTCGCTCTCACCGAGCCGCGCGAGCGACTTCACCTCGTGCCCGCTGCTCTACCGGTTCCGCACGATCGACCAGCTGCCCGAGCCGCCTTCGGAGGCGGCCGCACGCGGGACCGTGGTGCACAAGGTGCTCGAGGATCTCTTCGACCTGCCCGCCCCCGAGCGCACACCCCGGCAGGCCAGGTCGATGGTAGAGCAGGCGTGGGAGGACGTACGCAGCCTCGACCCGGCCCTGGCGACGCTCTTCACCTCGGAGGCCGAGGGTACGGAGGAGGGCTGGCTGGAGTCGTGCCGGCAGGTGCTGCGGCGCTACTTCGACCTGGAGGACCCGCGGCGTCTGGAGCCCGCCGAGCGCGAGCACTACGTCGAGGCGCTCCTCGACTCCAAGCTGCTGCTGCGCGGGTTCATCGACCGCGTCGATGTCGCCGCCGACGGCAGGATCCGCGTGGTGGACTATAAAAGCGGCCGCGTGCCCAGCGAGGCGTACGAGGCGAAGGCGCTGTTCCAGCTCAAGTTCTACGCCCTGGTGATCTGGCGCACCCGGGGCGTGGTGCCGGCGATGCTGCAGCTGATCTACCTCGGCTCGGGCGACATCTTGCGCTACGTGCCCGATGAGGCCGACCTGCTGGCGACGGAGCGGAAGGCCGTGGCGATCTGGCGGGCCATCCGCACCGCCCAGGAGACCGGTGAATGGCAGCCGAACCCGGGACGGCTGTGCGGATGGTGCGCCCACAAGTCGCTGTGCCCCGCCTTCGGTGGCACTCCTCCCCCGCTCCCGGCCACCTCGGGCCCCGTCGCAGCGGGCGACGACCTCGATCTCGACTAGGCGCGTCTACCAGGATCGGCCGGTTACGGGAGTTATCGTCGCGACGAATGTGACGAATGCGCTTGGCTGAGGAGGTGCGGCTGCTCGTGGGCTCGACGGACTCGACCACCGGCTCGACCAGCGGAAGCGCGACCTCGTCGTCTCGGCACCGTCCCGACATCCAAGGCCTCCGCGCGATCGCGGTGCTCGCGGTCGTCGCGCTGCACGTCGGGTTCGGATCACTGACCGGCGGGTTCGTCGGCGTCGACGTCTTCTTCGCGATCTCGGGCTTCCTGATCACCCAGCAGCTCATGCGCCAGGTACGCACCGAAGGCCGGGTCAGCCTGCTCGGCTTCTACGCGCGCCGGGCCCGCCGGATCCTACCGGCGGCGACCGTGGTGCTGCTCGCGACCGTCGTCTACGCAGCCCTCTTCCTCGGCTTCGTACGCACCCGGGAGATCGCCCTCGACGCGCTGTGGTCGGCGGCGTTCGCCGCCAACTTCCGGTTCGCGTCACTGGAGACCGACTACTTCTCGGCGGCGCTGCCGCCCTCGCCGCTGCAGCACTTCTGGTCGCTCGCGGTGGAGGAGCAGTTCTACCTGGTCTGGCCGCTGATGATCCTGGGATGCCTGTGGGCGATCAAGCGGCGCAGCGCAGCGGCGGGCGGCTCCGCCACGCCTGACCCCCGCGGGCGCAGGCGCGTGCTGGTCATCGCTCTCGGCGTGGTCATCGTGGCCTCGCTGCTGGCCTCGGCGGTGCTGACCCGGACCAGCCCGGAGGCGGCGTACTTCTCGCCGTTCACCCGCGCCTGGGAGCTCGGCCTGGGCGCGATCGCGGCGATCGCGTTCCGCGACGACGGGCCGCAGGACGCCACCGCGCGGTGGCGGGCGCAGGTGCTCTCGGCGTTCGGGATGTTCTTCATCGTGTGCGCCTGCCTGCAGTTCAACGACGCGACGCCGTTCCCGGGCACCCCGGCGCTGGTGCCGGTCCTCGGCAGCGTCTTCATCATCGTGGCCGGCACCCTGTGGCACGGCCCGACGGTGGTCGGCCGGCTGCTGTCGGTGCGGCCGCTGCAGGTCGTCGGCAACTGGTCCTACTCGCTCTACCTGTGGCACTTCCCGGTGCTGGTCCTCGCCGAGCTGCAGCTGGGCCGCGAGCTGCGCTGGTGGGAGCAGGTGCTCCTCGTCGCGCTCGCATTCGGTCTCGCGGGGCTCTCCTACCACTACGTCGAGGAGCCGTTCCGGCGCGGCATCCTGTGGCGTCGACCGGTGCTGAGCCGGGCCGGTTCGCTGGGTCCGGTCGCGCTCTACCCGCTGAGCATCACCCTGGTCGCGGTGACCTGCTTCGGCGCCAACACCTACGCCACCGGGACCGCCCGCGACGGCTACCAGCCGGCGATCACGCTGGCCGAGGCCGATGCCTCCGAGACCTCCGGGTCTTCCGGCCAGTCGAAGCAGCCCGACCGGCCTGCGTCGAGCGCCGCACCGCCGGCTGCCAAGGCGCAAGAGCCCGATCCGCTCCCCGCGCTGCTGAAGGCCTCGGTGCTCGCGGCCCGCAAGAACCAGGCGATCCCCACCAACCTGAAGCCGGGCCTCACCAACCTCTCCGACGACGTGGAGTCGGTCGGCGAGTGCAACTACTACTCGACGAAGGTACGCAAGCTGTGCCCGCGCGGCGACGCCGACGCTGAGAAGACGATCGTGGTCATCGGCGACTCCCACGCCCGGCACTGGACGCCCGCGGTCGAGGAGATCGCCGAGCGCTCCGGCTACCGCGCCTACATGCTGGCCATGCCGCAGTGCACCGTCTCGCTGGTCACGCCCGACAAGATCGACAGCACCGACCCGATGACGTCGTGCGACGACTTCCACGACTTCATGCTCTCCTCGGTCAAGAAGCTCCGCCCCGACCTGCTGCTGATCTCGTCTCGCCCGATCAGCGCCGCCTACCACGACTCCTCCGGCCGGCACACCGACCGCGCAGACGTACGCCGCGCCGTCTACCGCGGCTACCAGCGCCTCCTGGACCAGGTGAAGCCCGTCGCCAAGCGCACCGTGTGGCTGCGCGACGTACCGGCGCTCGAGTTCGATCCGGCCACGTGCCTGAGCAGCAACAAGACCCTCTCGCCCTGCACCTACAAGCCGCTCGAGAGCCAGCAGGACGGCGCCGACCTGCAGATGCAGGCGGCGAAGGCGGCTCGCGTCGAGACCGTCGACCTCGATGACATGTTCTGCGACAGCGTTGGCATCTGCACCACCGTCGTCGGCGACACCATCACCCATCGCGACGGCCACCACCTCACCGCGACCTACTCCAAGGAGCTCGGTCGCACCCTGGGCGAGCGCCTCAAGGTCTGGTGACGCTCACTCGGCGTCGTCGGGCTCGGGTGGCGTCTCGGCGCCGTCGCGCTCATCGCGGTCGGCCCACTCCAGCAGCGGCTCGATCGAGAACGGATGGTCGTCGATGTCGGCGTGCAGGTCACCGATCTCCGCGAACCGTGCCGGCACCGTACGCATCGTGAACTCACGCGGGTCGACGTCCTTGGTCTCCTCCCAGGTGATCGGGGTGGAGACCCGGCCGTCGGCGACGCCGCGGATCGAGTAGGCGCACGCGATCGTGTGATCCCTGGTGTTCTGGTTGAAGTCGACGAACAGCTGCGCCGGGTCGCGATCCTTGCGCCACCAGGCGGTGGTGACCAGCTTCGGGGCCCGGCGCTCGACCTCGCGGGCGAACGCGTGGGCGGCGCGGCGTACGTCCTGGAATCCGTGCTCAGCCGGGATCCGGACGTAGACGTGCATGCCGGAGCCACCGCTCGTCTTCGGGTAGCCGACCGCGCCGAGCTCGTCGAGGAGCTCGCGTACGACGCCCGCCACCGTCTGCACGGTCGAGAAGGGGCACTCGGGACCGGGATCGAGGTCGATGCGCCACTCGTCGGGCTTCTCGGTGTCCTCGCGGCGACTGTTCCAGGGATGGAACTCGACCGTCGACATCTGTACGGCCCAGATCACCGCGCCGAGCTCGGTCACGCAGAGCTCGTCGGCGGTGCGGCCCCAGCGCGGGAAGTAGAGGCGTACGGTCTCGATCCAGTCGGGCGCCCCCTGCGGCAGCCGCTTCTGGTGCACCTTGGGCCCCGCCAGCCCCTTGGGGAACCGGTGCAGCATGCACGGCCGCTCCCACAGCGCGTTGACGATCCCTGGCCCGACGGCGAGGTAGTACTGCGCCACGTCGAGCTTGGTCGCACCGGTCTCAGGGAAGTAGACGCGATCGGGGTTGGAGATCCTGACGACGCGGTTGTCGACCTCTATCTCCACCGACGGCGATGCCTTGGCCATGCTCGCCAGCGTAGGCGCTGAGATGATGCGGTGAAACGAAACTCGCTCATCTCGATCCTCACGGAGGTGTCACGTGGACCTCATGCCGAGGCGTCGAAGGGATGTGAGCACATCGACCGTGAGGACCCCCGCCGAGGAGTTCGCCGACTTCGTCCATGCGACGGGCGGCGCGCTCTACCGCACCGCGCTGCTGCTGACGGGTGACCATCACCTGGCCGAGGACCTGACCCAGACGACGTACGCCCGGGTCTTCGC
>JALZDD010001039.1 GCA_030862715.1 Actinomycetota bacterium
CGTCCCTTCGGCCTCGAGGTCAAGGCGACCGACGGCGCCTACCATGCGAGCGTCAACCGGGAGATCCAGCCGGGCCGCCCGATCGTCCTGACCGAGCGCGGCGACACCGTCACCGAGAACGCCCTGATGGCGGCCGCCCTGCACCCGGGCACCACCACGATCCGCAACGCGTCCTCCAACTACATGGTGCAGGACCTCTGCTTCTACCTGCAGAAGCTGGGCGTCGAGGTCGAGGGCATCGGCACCACCACGCTGCGCGTCACCGGCCGTGAGGTCATCGACGTCGACGTCGACTACGCGCCGAGCGAGGACCCGATCGAGGCGATGTCGCTGCTGACCGCCGCGATCGTGACCGACTCCGAGATCACCATCAAGCGCGTCCCGATCGAGTTCATGGAGATCGAGCTGGCGACGCTGGAGGAGATGGGCTTCAACTACACCCTCTCCGAGGAGTACCTGGCGCTCAACGGCAAGACCCGCCTGGTCGACATCAACACCAAGCACTCGATCCTGCACGCGCCGCTGGACAAGATCCACCCGCTCCCCTTCCCCGGCCTCAACATCGACAACCTGCCGTTCTTCGCCGCGATCGCCGCGGTGGCGCAGGGTCAGACGCTGCTGCACGACTGGGTCTACGAGAACCGGGCGATCTATCTGACCGAGCTCAACAAGCTCGGGGGCAACGTCACGCTGATGGACCCGCATCGGGTGATGATCGAGGGGCCGACCCACTTCTCCGGCACCGAGATCGTCTGCCCGCCGGCACTGCGTCCCGCCGTCGTCGTGCTGCTCGCGATGCTCGCCTCGAAGGGCACCTCGGTGCTCCGTTCGACCTACGTCATCGCCCGCGGCTACGAGGACCTCGCCGAGCGGCTCAACCAGCTCGGCGCGAACATCACCGCCTTCCGCGACATCTGAGTGAACTGAGCCTGCGGGCTCATGTGATCCGGCCCTCACGGGTGGTTAGATGCTCCCCGTGAGGGAGCAGCAACGACGCGTACGCGCCTATGCGCACCGTGGTGGAGCGCTCCATCCCGACCTGGTCGGGATGGAGAACACCATGGAGGCGTTCCGGCATGCGGTGGAGCTGGGCTACACCCATCTCGAGACCGACGTGCACGTCACCCGCGACGGTGTCCTGCTCGCCTTCCACGACGAAGCGCTCGACCGGGTCACCGATGTCACCGGGCTGATCGCGGAGATGACGTACGCCGAGGTGCAGGCCGCCCGGATCGGCGGTCTGCACGGCGTGCCGACGCTGGCGGAGCTCTTCGAGGCGTTCCCGGAGGTCACCTTCAACATCGACCTCAAGTCCGACGGCTCGGTCAGAGCGGTGGCCGAGCTGCTCGCCGCGACCGGCCACGAGGACAAGGTCATCGTCGGCTCGTTCTCGGTCCGGCGGCTGAAGGCCTTTCGCCGGCTGACCGAGGGGCGGGTGCGGACCTCGGCGCATCCACGTGAGGTGCTGGCCTACCTGCTGGCGCCGACGACCGGGATCGCCAAGCGACTCGTCGGGTCGCGGTTCGACGCCTTCCAGATCCCCCACCACCAGCGTCTTCGCGGGCCGCTGTCGATCCGGGTGGCATCTCGTGGTCTGGTCCGCCGCGCCCACAAGGCGGGCAAGGAGGTCCATGTCTGGACCGTCGACGACCCGGCCGAGATGGAGCGGTTGCTCAAGCGCGAGGTCGACGGTCTGATGACCGATCGTACCGACGTGCTGAAAGCGTTCCTGGAGGAACGTGGGCTGTGGGAGGCTGTGCCGTCTCGGGTCGAGCCCGTCGACGAGGCCGAGTCCGATGCTGGGTTCGACAAGGATCAAGACGAGGAGCCCGAGAAGTGACCACATCAGCCGGGATCGGCGACTTCAGTCCGGTCGAGCGGACGCGGGAGCAGAAGGGCTGGTTCTTCACCGACTGGGCCGTCTCCGCCTTCCAGACGACGGTGGCCGGCGTGCTGTTCGCGCCTTACCTGATCGAGATCGCGAAGGCCGCCGCGGTCGACAACCGCATCGACGTGCTCGGGCTCTCGATCGCACCCGGCGCGCTGCCGTCGTACGTCATCACGTTCTCCACCCTGCTGTCGGCGATCATCTACCCGCTGGTCGGCGCGGTCGCCGACCGCACGTCGCGCAAGCCGGACCTGATGGCCGGTTTCGCCTGGGCCGGTGCGCTCTGTGCGGCGCTGTTGTTCTTCATGACTGGGGACAACTGGTGGTTCGGCTCGATCATGTTCATCATCGCGAACCTGTGCGCAGGTGCGGCGGTGGTGGTCAGCGACTCGATCCTGCCGCTGATCTCGACCGAGGAGGAGCGCGACCGGGTCTCCTCGATCGGCTGGGCCTACGGGTACGCCGGTGGCGGGCTGCTGCTCGCGATCAACTTCCTCCTGGTCACCTTCGCCGACCCGCTCGGCCTCGGGACGGCGCTCGCGGTGCGGATCTCCATGCTCTCGGCCGGGCTGTGGTGGGCGGGGTTCATCATCATCCCGTGGCGCCGGATCCGGAGGCGCGAGCCTGCCGACGTCGAGGACGTCTCCGGCGGTGTCGTGGCGCGCTCCTTCGGCCAGCTGTTCGTGACGCTCCGGGAGCTGCCGAAGTATCCGGTCGCGCTGACCTTCCTGCTGGCGTACCTCTTCTTCAACGACGGCATCCAGACCGTGATCAGCTCGGCGTCGACCTACGGGGTCGAGGAGCTCGGGTTCGAGACCGGCACGATGCTCGGCATCTACCTGCTGGTGCAGTTCGTCGCCGTCGGCGGGGCGATCTTCTTCGGCCGACTGGCCAAGAGCTTCGGCGCCAAGCGGGTGATCCTCGGCGGCTTGGGTGGCTGGATGGTCATCGTCGTCGCGGCGTATTTCGTGCCGGAGCAGACCCTGCTGCCGCTCCTGGTCGTAGCGGTCGGGATCGGTCTGGTCATGGGAGGCACCCAGGCCCTGGCCCGGTCCTACTTCTCGCTGTTCATCCCGGCCGGCAAGGAGGCGGAGTACTTCAGCCTCTACCACGCCATGGACCGCGGCACCTCCTGGCTCGGCACCCTGGTCTTCGGGCTCGTCTACCAGCTCACCGACTCCTACCGACCGGCGATCCTGGCGCTGATCGCCTTCTTCGTCCTCGGTGGCGGGCTGCTCGCACTGGTGAACACGGCCAAGGGCATCGAGCAGGCAGGCAACCGGGCGCCCGAACGGGTCTAGGACCGCGCCTGGCGGCTGGCGGGTTCGGGACATCGGCCGCTCAGGACTTTCTCAGGGAGATCCGCAGGTCAGGCGGGTCCTGTGTCGAACAACACGGCGAGGATCTCGACAATTCACGGAATCATCACCTCCTCTGTACCGTTGACGATGTGAAGAGGCCTGACCGGCCTGCGTCATGAGTCCGCAGACCGCTTCGCTCTTCAGCTCATTCAACGGGGGACGATCGACTCAGGAGGTGCTTCATGGCCGAGCGCACGTTGCGCGGCGCCCGACTGGGCGGACAAAGTTTTGAGGACGAACGCGGGATCGAGTTCGCGGGTCGCCAGCAGGTGGCCTACCGCTGCCCGCAGGGTCACGACTTCGAGATCACGATGTCGGACGAGGCCGAGGTTCCGGCCATCTGGGAGTGCCCGCGCTGCGGCATGGAAGCTCTCAACCTCTCCGGTGCCAAGCCGGAGGAGAAGGCCGAGAAGCCGGCGCGTACGCACTGGGACATGCTCCTGGAGCGGCGCTCGGAGAAGGAGCTCGAGGACATCCTCAAGGAGCGCCTCGACCTGCTTCGCGGTGGCGAGATCGGCCCGGCTCACCTGCACCGCAAGGGACCGGGGAAGAAGAAGGCCAACGCCTGACTTCTGACATACCCACATACGCCGACGGCGGCCTTCCTCCAAGGAAGGC
>JALZDD010000025.1 GCA_030862715.1 Actinomycetota bacterium
GGAAGGAGCCCTCATCGAGCAGCATCTCGATCCGCTCCCGCGCGGTCTGACGCCCCTTGGCGTGCTGCTTCTCCACCGCCTTCGCGGAACCAGCATGGACAGCCTCGTCCAGACGACGCTCCAGCTCTGCCAGCTTCCCGGCAGTCGTGTGCAGATCGATCTCGGCGCCCGTGGAATCGGGTGCGGTGGTGGGCTCGGCGCTCAACGGGACTCCTTGTGAACTTCAGTGTCAATGAATGAGACTAAGTGTCATACGGCATGATGTCCAGGGAACGATCCAAAAGGGAGAGTGATGGCAGCAGCGCGTGACGAGATCTCGGACGCGGCGTTCCGCCTGTTCGGGATCCAGGGGTACGCGACCACGTCCGTCGACGACATCGCGTCCGAGGCCGGTGTCAGTCGCAGCACCTTCTTTCGCTCCTTCGGCTCCAAGGAAGCCGTGATCTTCCCTGACCACGATGAGCTTCTCGCTCGGATCGAGGAGCGACTGCGTTCCTCACCCTCGGACGCCGGACTCGCAGCCGTCACCGACGCGGTCAAGATCGTGCTGTTCCACTACGTAGCGGAGGGCGAGCGTGCGCGGGAGCGCTACGGGCTGACCTCCACCGTGCCGGCGCTTCGTGAGCGTGAGCTGGTGAGCGGTGCCCGCTACCAGCGCCTCTTCCGTCGATACCTGAGCCACTGGGCCGACGCCTCGCCGGAAGCGGAGCTCCGTGCCGAGATGACGGCAGCGGCAGTCGTCGCGGCGCACAACCGGGTGCTTCGCCGTTGGCTCCGCCGCGAGTGCACCGACCCGCAACGGGAGATCGAGCAGGCGCTGGCCGCAGTCCACCGCACCTTCGCCGACGAGAGCGAGGCATCGATCGGGATGCTCGTCGTTCCCGCCGGCGTTCCAGCCTCCGCCGTGGAGAAGGCAGTCAAGAGAGCGCTGGAGGGCATTGCTGTCCGAAACCTCGATCAATGAGGTCAAGACGGAAAGCGTGCGGGCCTGGGTGCACAGGCAATCGAGTCAGCCGATGCTCCGGAGCTGGCGGATGGTGATGCCGGTGAAGTCTGCTGGCCCGCCGTCGGTGTAGAGCGAGATGCCGGTGTCGCCCTCGGCGAAGTGCACCTGTTGGGAGAGCACTGTGTGGCCGGCGTTGACGAACACCTCGACGCTCTGGGTGTCGACGAAGATCCGCAGGTGCACTGATCGTGCGGCGGCGTCGATGGGCGCGGCGGCTCGCGTGTACGGCGCCAGTGAGTACCCGGCGAGGTCGGAGGGGGCTCGATCGACGTAGATCTCGGCCCCGTACTTGCCAATATTGGTGTGTCGTGATCCGTCTGCGGAGCGTCCGACGGAGACGCCGACGTTGGTGGCGGTGTCCCAGGAGATGTCGAGCTCGAGCTCGTAGGCCCGTCCGTTCCATGGGAGCACGAGGCTGCCGTTGACGGTGCGGTCGCCCAGATCCGTGGTGGCTGCCACGTAGTTCGAGAGCGTGCTCACGGGGCTGCTGAGCAGGGAGTACCACCCGCCGGACTGTCGCTCGAGGCGCAGCTCGCGCACGATCGAGTTCTGTCCGTTGTAGCCGTCGGAGGCGTCGGTCGGTACGTCCCGTGCGGCGTACTTCCAGTTGTTCATCCAGGCGATGGCGAGGCGCTTGGTCTCCGGAGCCTCTATGGCGGGCCAGGTGACGGCGGCGTACCAGTCCCAGCCCCAGTCGAGCCACTGTGGGGTGAGGTCGTAGGAGATGAACTCCTCGCCGTTCCAGGTGCCCATCCAGTAGGCGTACGTCATCGGCAGTCCGATGCTGTAGGCGTCCATGCTGGCACCGAGAACCCAGTGTCGAGTGCCGTCGTTCGCCGTCATCTCGAACAGGTCGGGGCACTCGATGCCGCCGAGGTCGTGGTTCGGGTAGTCGAAGTTGCGCTTCAGTTGCCAGTCGATCAAGTTCGAGGAGGTGTAGAAGGCGGCGTACCGTGCCCGTCCGATCACGCACACCCACTCGCCGCGGGCTGCGTCCCAGTGGATCTTCGGGTCCCGGAACCACTCGGCGTTCTCGATCTCGGCGGGCGTTGTCGCGGTGCGCCCGTCGGTGTTGACGATGACCGGATCGGGCCGCCGGGTGAAGGTGAAGCCGTCGTCGGTCGAGCAGTAGAGATACTGCTCCTGATACTTGCGGATGCCGTCGGTGGGCTGCGTCGCGAGCGCGATGACGGCTCCGGCGCCGTATCCGGCCGTGTTCGCCGTGTCGACGACGGCCGACCCTGACCACACCGGGAAGTCGGGCTGAAGGGGCATCACGGTGCCGTGATGGGTGAAGGCGACACCGTCGGTCGTCGTCGCGTGGTCCCAGCCGCCGGGGCCGTTGTTCTGCGTCGAGTGCA
The DNA here is from genome assembly GCA_030862715.1 of Actinomycetota bacterium. The sequence continues at coordinate 2,368 of JALZDD010000025.1, forward strand.
GGTAGTAGAGCTGGTAAGCACCACGAGTGGTGACCGGGCGCTGAGGATCGCAGAGCCATCCGGAGGGAGGCGTCATGTGGTAGACCGCCCGAAGGGACGTCTGCGCGGCGCGGGCGGCGATCGGTGTGGCGTGCACCGCGAAGAACGCTAGCGAACCGGCGCCGGCGCCTCGCAGCAGACTCCGTCGTGAGATGGGGTGGGGCATGATGACTCCTTCGGCTCGGCCCGATGCGTCGGGCACATCGGCTGTTGTCACAGTGCGGTTGCGGGCTGGTCCTGCAGAGCGTGGAGCGGTGTCGCGGCCGGGTCGGGTAGGGACTCGTCGCTCGCGATGTCGACAGCGGTGTACGCGACCGCTCCCGGGCGCTCGGTACCAACGGTTACGACCATGGGTCCGAGTCCGAGGGGGACGAGGTTCGAGACGGTCGCCTCGCCGTGGTTCGCGAAGATCTCGAGCAGGGGTCCGTCGAGGCTGAGAAGCAGCTGGACCGGGTCTCCGCCCCCCACCTCGGTGACGCTCGTCGAGGGGAAGTCGGCATGCACCGCCTCGGCCGCGGCGCCACGGCGGGTGACCCGGAGCG
>JALZDD010000029.1 GCA_030862715.1 Actinomycetota bacterium
TCAACCTCCACTTCTCGCTCCTGCCTGCCTACCGTGGCGCCGCTCCGGTGCAGCGTGCGGTCTGGGCCGGCGAGGAGATCTCCGGCGCCACCACGTTCCGGATCGTGAAGGCGATGGACGCCGGCCCAGTCTTCGGCACCATGACGCAGGCGCTGGCGCCCGACGAGACCTCCGGGTCGCTCTTCGAGAAGCTCACCGAAGGTGGGGCCAGGCTGCTGGTGTCCACGCTCGACGGAATCGACGACGGCTCCCTGGAGGCGCGCGAGCAGCCCACCGACGGGGTCACCTACGCCGACAAGGTCACCGTCGAGGACGCCCAGATCGACTGGACGCAGAACGCCGTGGCCATCGACCGTCAGATCCGCGCCTGCACTCCCGCGCCGGGAGCCTGGACCCTCCTCGACGGCGAGCGGTTCAAGGTCGGGCCGGTCACGATGGCCGAGGACGCGGTGGCTCCCGGGGAGCTGATCGTCCGCAAGAACGAGGTCCTCGTCGGCACCGGCACCTCGGCGGTCCGACTCGGCCGCGTGAAGGCCTTCGGCAAGAAGGAGATGCCGGCGGCTGACTGGGCCCGCGGCGTACGTCTGGAGTCCGGTGTCACGTTCGGGTAGGCGCTCGAGCCCTGGCCGCAGGCCGCAGGGACCACCTCGATCGGGGCCGCGGGGCAGCACCAAGCCCGCCGATCCGGCTCGGCTTGCCGCGTTCGAGGTGCTCAAGGCGGTGCGGGTCGACGAGGCGTACGCCAACCTGGTGCTGCCCCACGTCCTCGGCCGCCTCGGGCTGGAGGGCCGGGACGCGGCCTTCGCCACCGAGCTCGCCTCGGGAACGCTGCGGCAGCAGGGCACCTACGACGCTGTGCTGGCCGCCTGCATCGACCGGCCGCTGGGCAAGGTCGAGGCGAAGGTGCTCGACGTGCTGCGGCTGGGCGCACATCAGGTGCTGTCCATGCGGGTGCCGGACCATGCCGCGATCTCGACCAGCGTCGACCTGACCCGTTCGAAGGTCGGCCAGGGCCCGGCGGGATTTGTCAACGCCGTCCTGCGCAAGGTGACCCGCAAGTCGCTCGACGAGTGGGTCGCCGAGGTGGCGCCCGCGCGCGAGAAGGACCACGACGGCTGGGCCGCGGTGGCCTTCAGCCACCCGCGCTGGGTCGTCCAGCGGCTCGCCGAGGCGGTCGGTCGCGACCAGATCGACGCGCTGCTCGAGGCCGACAACGTGCCGCCGTCGGTCACGCTGGTCGCCCGTCCAGGGCGGGCGACGCTCGATGAGCTCGGCGGCACGCCCACGCCCTACTCGCCCTTCGGTGTCACGCTCGACTCCGGCTCGCCGGCGGGCATCGCCGCGGTCGCGGACGGGCGCGCGGGGGTGCAGGACGAGGGGTCCCAGCTCGTCGCCATCGCTCTGGCCGAGGCCGACCTCGACCGCGATGATGTCGCGGCCGAGTCCTGGCTGGACCTGTGTGCCGGGCCCGGTGGCAAGTCGGCGCTGCTGGCCGCGCTGGCGGCGCAACAGGGCGCTGTGCTGGTCGCCAACGAGCGCCAGCCGCACCGTGCCGGACTCGTCCTCGCCAACCTGACCGACCGGCTGGCCGGCTCGCACGTGGACGGGTCCGCCGGGGTCGTGGCGGGCGACGGGACCAAGCCGCCGTTCAACGACGCCACCTTCGACCGGGTCCTCGTCGACGCCCCGTGCACCGTCCTGGGAGCGCTGCGGCGCCGCCCGGAGTCACGGTGGCGACGGGCCACGGCCGACCTCGACGTACTCGTCGACCTCCAGAGTTCGCTCCTCGACCGGGCTATCGACCTTACCCGGCCGGGCGGTGTGGTGCTCTACGCCACCTGCTCGCCGGTCCTGGCCGAGACGAAGGGTGTGGTGCAGAGCGTGCTCGAGGGCCGATCCGATGTCACCCTCGAGCCGATCGGCGCCACGGTCGGCACGGTGCCCGACAGCACCGGGCCGATGGCAGGCACCGTGCAGCTGTGGCCACACCGCCACGGAACCGACGCGATGTTCCTGGCGCTGCTGCGGCGCACCCCGTAGCGGCTCAGTCGGTCCATCTGAGCGAGCTCGCGAGCGCCTCGAGCTCGGCGTCGGTGGTGCCCTCCCCGCTCTGGACGCTGATGAAGATGTCGCCGTGGACCTCGGTGAGGTAGGCGCCCGAGCCGGGCCCTGCCTTGTCGGGGCTCGTGCTCCACGCCTGGTAGTCCTTCGCCGGACGGATCGCCAGGCCGGCCACACCGCCGTCCTCGGACGTGCAGGAGGCCTTGTCGTCGATCAGCGACCACTCACACGTCCAACCGGGCGGCTGCTCGACGGGAACCTTGTCGACGAGCCCTTTGCGCGCGCCCTCGGTGGCGATCCTGACGCCGGGATAATCCTCGAGGAGCGTGCCGTTGCTCCATTTCTGCTCGACCGCGCTGGCCGGTCCGGACAGGACGATCGTGAAGCCGGTCCCGGCGCCTCGAAGACCACTGACCGTCTGCACCGTGATGTCCATCGTCTTCGCCTCGTCGTTGGTGACGACCTGCCCCGTGACCCCGTCGCCGACGTCGAGGCTCTGCCCAGAGGCAAGGGGTGGCGTCGAAGCCGACGCCGACGGTGCGGCGGCAGCGCCAAGGGGAGCCTGGTCGACCGCGGTCGTGGTCAGGAGCTGGGAGAGCCCGAGCCCACCTGCGGCGAAGGCGCCGACGGCCGCAGCGGCGCCCACGGTCACGGTGATGCGGCGGCGGCGCCGGATGCGTGAGCCCGCGCTGATCGCGCCGGCTGAGATCCTGGCGTAGTCAGGGTGCTGGTCGGCGACCCGCTCGTGCAGTGCCGTACGGAAGCTGGTCTCTGGGTCGTTCATCGGTTGGTCCTCTCCGGGAAGATGTCCACAACCAGCGGGCGTAGCCGTTCCAGGGCACGCTTCGAGCGGGTGCGGACCGCCGTCTCGGTCAGTCCGAGGTCGGCAGCTGTCTGGGATACGGATCGGTCCTCCCAATAGCGTGCGACGAGCACCGCCCGGTCGGTCGGCGACAGCCGCTGGAGGGCGGCAAGCAGGTCGATCCGGGCGCTGGGGTCGGCATCGCTGCCCGGATCGTCCGGCAGCGTCGAGGTCGGCGTCTCGGCGTTGCGCCGGAGCCGTCGGTGGGAGATGAATCCGTTGAGGAGCACGCGTCGCGCGTAGGCCGTCGGGTTGTCCGCCCTGCTGACTCGACGCCAGGAAGCGAAGACCCGGGCGTACGTCGTCTGGGTCAGGTCCTCGGCCAGGTGATGGTCACCCGTCAGCAGCAGCGCGGTGCGGTAGAGCGCGCCGCCCGTCGCATGGACGAAGTCGGCGAACTCCTCGGCGG
>JALZDD010000048.1 GCA_030862715.1 Actinomycetota bacterium
GCGGCGACCACGGTGATCCAGATGAAGACGATCTTGAACAGGTAGTCGCCGAGCGAGCCGTGCTCGAGCGGGGTGATGTAGACGCTCACGGTCTCGGCGGCCAGGAAGGCCATCGAGCCGCCGACCCACACCGGCTGGGTGATCCAGGTCAGGATCGCGGCCACGGCGGCGACCGGGCGCCCGAATGCGTCCCGGACCCAGGTGTAGGCCCCGCCCTCCTCGCTGAACGCGGCGCCGGTCTCGGCGAAGATCAGGCCGTAGGGCACGAGGAAGAAGACCGCGAGCACGAGCGCCCAGGTGAACGCCTCGGCGCCGTAGAGCGAGACCTGCCCGAGGGTCTCGAGGCCGACGACGGCGGCGATGAGCAGGAAGACGATGTCGAAGCGCCGCAGCGTCTTGCGTAGATGTGACTGTTGCTCGGCCGCGAGGGCGGTCGGCTGGTTGGTCTGCGTCATGGTGTGTCCCTGGCTGGTCGGGCGGGAGGTCAGTGGTTGATCCAGACGGTCTTGAGACCGACGTACTTGTCGAGGGCGTGCAGCGAGAGGTCGCGCCCGAAACCGGAGCCCTTGAACCCACCGAACGGGGTCCAGGCGCTGAAGGCATCGACGCCGTTCACGGTCACGGTGCCGGCGTGGATCCGCTCGGCGAGCCGGTGCGCACGGCTCAGGTTGCTGGTCGCGACCGAGGCGGCCAGGCCGTACGGGGTGTCGTTGGCGAGCGCGACCGCCTCGTCCTCGGTGTCGAAGGCGGTGACCGCCAGGACCGGCCCGAAGACCTCCTCGCGGGCGAGGGTGGCGGCCGGGTCGACGTCGTCGAAGACGGTGGGCTGGACGTAGCAGTCGCTGCCGTCGCGGGTGATCCGCTCACCGCCGGTGACCAGGCGCGCGTTTGAGGTCTTCGCCTCCTCGACGAACTGCATGATCCGGTCGGCCTGCTCGGGCGAGACGATCGCACCCATCCCGGCGGCCGGGTCGAGCGGGTCGCCGGGGGCGTAGGCGGCGGCCTCCTTCGCGACGAGGTCGACGAACTCCTCGTGGACCTCGCGCTGGACGAGGACGCGGGAGTGCGCCGAGCAGACCGCGCCCTGGTTGAACCAGATGCCGAAGGCGGTCTGCTTGGCCGTGGTGGCGAGGTCCTCGGCGTCGGCGAAGACGACGTGCGGGCTCTTGCCGCCGCACTCGAGCCAGACCTGCTTGAGGTTCGACTGGCCGGCGTACTGCAGGAAGTACGCCCCGACCTCGGTCGAGCCGGTGAAGGCGAGCACGTCGACGTCCGGGTGCAGGCCGAGCGCCTTGCCGGTGGTCTCCCCCAGTCCGGGGACGACGTTGAGGACGCTGTCGGGGATCCCGGCCTCGGCGGCGAGCTCGGCGATCCGCAGCGCCGAGGACGGCGACTGCTCGGCGGGCTTGAGCACGACGCTGTTCCCGGCGGCCATCGCCGGGGCGACCTTCCAGGCGAGCATGTCGACCGGGTAGTTCCACGGGACGACCGCACCGACGACGCCGAGCGGGACCCGGCGGATCAGACCGAGGGTCCCGGGCGGGGTCGGCGCGACCTCGTCGTTGATCTTGTCGATCGCCTCCGCGTAGTAGCGGAACAGGTTCGCCGAGAACGGCAGGTCGAGGTCGTACGCATCCACGACCCTCTTGCCCATGTCGAGCGAGTCCAGGACCGCGAGCTCGGCGGCGTGCTCGGCGAGCAGGTCGGCGAAGCGGAGCATCCGCTCGCGGCGGAAGGCGACGCCCGCCCGCGACCAGCCCCCGTCGTCGTACGCGGCCCGCGCCGCGCGCACGGCCTCGTCGACACCGGCGGCGCCGGCATCGGCGACCTCGGCGAGCAGCGCGCCGGTGGCGGGGTTGCGGTTCTCGAAGGAGCCCTCCGCGGTGTCGACGGAACGGCCGCCTACGAATGGTCGTGTCCGGAGTCGGACCTCGGCGGCGATCTCTCGCCAGTCTTGGTGGGTACGCACAAGCAAGTCCTTTCTTTGCGCTTCACCGCAAATATGAGCCTCGCCACACCAGGTGTCAATCATTCGCCCGCAGATTTCACATACGCGTTACGGTTGAGCATGGCTCGACGCAAGGACCAGGCCGCTCGGCGCGAACATCTGACCGCGGCAACACTCACCGTGATCGCGGCCCACGGCTTGGCCGGCGCCACGATGAAGAACATCGCCGC
>JALZDD010000078.1 GCA_030862715.1 Actinomycetota bacterium
GACGGACACGTCTTTCTGAAGGCACCACGAACACGATCGCGGGCCAATTTGGCTGCGAGTCACACCCCGACAGGACCGGCCCCGACCCTGCCAGCCAGCCCCAGGCCAGCCGCCATCAACACTCACAAGATTTGGCTGGCTATCGGGGCGGCGGCCCGGGTGTGGCGCGGAGAGATCTTGCTTGGGACAGGTGAAGTTGATGGGGGTGAAGGGGTGGCCCTTCGGGCCACTTACCATCCACAGAAGCGAGGACGTTCGCTCACCGCGAAAATGCTTGCTGACCAGGGAAAATAGATGGCCAGATGGGCGTTGGAAGCGTAGAATCAGACCCATCACAGCACACCTCTGAAGGGGAGGATGGCGATGAGTCTCGGCCGCTCGATCGACCACTGGGGCACCAACCCCGGCGACGCGATCGACGCTGCCTTGACGGCCATCGAAACCGCCGTTCAGGAGCTGCTGGCCACGGATCCCGCCTATTGGCGCACCGGGCAGAAGAAGGACCTGCTGGAGCGACTGGAGAAGCTCCAAGCCCAACAAGCCGCGCTGAAGCTGAGAGTGCTGGCCTCTGCCGGCGACATCGCCGAGGAGACCGGTGCCAAGGACGCCTCCTCCTGGATGCGCGCCGAGCTACTGGTCGACAAGGCCGCGGCACGGTCCCAGATCAAACTCGCAACCAGTGTCGCGAAGTACCAGCTCGTCGCCACCGGCCTCGCCGAAGGGGTCGTCTCCCTGGACAAGGCCCGGGTGATCACCAAGGCACTCGACAAGATCGAGGCCGACCCGGTCGCGAGCGCCGAGGACCTGGTGCTCGCCGAGAAGCTGCTGGTCGACTACGCCACCCACCTGACGGCCAACGAACTCCGCATCATCGGGAAACGGATCCTGACCGAGGTCGACCCAGTCCGGTTCGAAGACGCCGAAGCCAAGGCGTTGTTGGCGGAGGAGGAACGCGCCCAGCAGAAGACCGCGCTGCGGGTGTGGGAAAACCACGATGGCACCGTCGGGTTCGACGGGGTGTTGCCGGTCTCGGTGGGGATGCGGTTCAAGCGTCTGGTCGAGGCCTACGCCCAGCCCCGCAAACAGAAGTTGGTCGCCAAGGGTGCCCCGCTGCCGCCGTGGGAGCGGATGATGGGCCAGGGCTTCGCCCGGCTCCTGGAGACCATCGACCCGGCCGCCCTGCCCCGTCACGGTGGGGATGCGACCACCATCAACGTGGTCATCTCGCTGGAGGAGCTCCGCAAGGACCTCGGGATCGCGACTCTGGGCTACGACGAGACCAACGGCACCACCATCAGTGCGGCGGAGGCGCGGCGGTTGGCGTGCAACGCGACCATCATCCCCTGGGTACTCGGTGGTGACGGTCAGGTCCTCGACGCCGGCCGCGACAGTCGGTTCTTCCAGCCCATCCAGCGCAAGGCGATGCGGCTGCAGCAGAAGTGCTGCCAAGCCGAAGGCTGCGACATGCCACCGGAATGGTGCGACGCCCACCACCTCGACCCCTGGGCCGCCGGCGGGAAGACCAACCTCAAAGACGGGGCGCTGCTGTGCCCGCACCATCACCGTCTCGCGCACAACCCTGCCTACGTCCATGAGCGACTACCGGACGGCACCATCCGGTTCACGCGCCGGCCCTGACTGCGCCGTCGGATACCCGCCGGAAGTCGCCGGTGAGGCGCCCTGGTTTCGAGGCATGAGTGCGCATGTCGACATCGATCCGGCCATCCTCTACTTCGGCACGTCGGTGGTACTGCTCTCCACCCTCAACGAGGACGGCACCACGAACCTGATGCCGATGTCGTCGGTCTGGCTGGGACGTACGGCGGTCCTCGGGATCGGCGCTTCGTCGCAGACGGCTCGCAATCTGGGGGACCGGCCTGAGTCGTGCTCAACCTTCCCAGCGTGGACCTGGTCACCCAGGTCGACCGGCTCGCGCTGACCACGGGCAACGCGGCGATGTCGGAGGCGAAGGCCGAGCGCGGGTATGCGCACGTGTCCGACAAGTACGCGCGCGTGCGGGGCTGACGCCGTACGGATCCGACATCGTGCTGCCGACGTCGGTGGCGGAGCGTCCGGTGCACATCGAGGGGACGGTGGCGGCGCTCCACGAGCTCGGAGAGCCGAAGCTGCTCGCCGTGGAGGTCGCGGTGACTGCGGTGCGGGTCGCGACAAGGTGCGCCCGTTCTCCGAGTGGACGCTCAACGACCTTCTGAACTGCTCAAGGGAGCTCGGCTTGCTCGGGGGAGGACGTGGTCGAGTTCTTCGTGCAGCTATCGACGACCTGTCTTCTCGTAGCGTCGGGACTCAGGTGAAATCCTGAGACGAGGTAGGACGCGGCACCTTGCCTCCGTCCTGGGGGTTGTGGTGAGCCCCAAGGCTGGCAGCCTTGTGAACTCCTTCATCGCCCTCCTCGTGCGACGAACGCGCGACCATGGTGCTGCGGATCGTGAGGCTCGTCCCGACCTTCTGGGATGGGTGGCTTGGTGGTGGGGCCGTTCGCTCACGCCGGGAGGCGAACGAGCCATTCGTCCACCGAGGTCGAGCCGACCCTGAGATCCGGGAGCAGGGCAGTGTCGCCGGGTTCGAAGACTGTGCCCAGGTACTCGGCTGTGTGGTCCACGACCACGTGGCGTAGGTCGCCGGTGGCTCGCATCATCCGCGTGGCCAGTTCGGGGAGGGGGAGCGTCTCCGGGCCGGCGACTTCGATCAGTCCGCGTCGGGGAGCGGCGGCGATGGTGCGGGTGACCACGCGAGCCAGGTCGAGGGCGGTGACTGGCTGGAGGGTCAGGTTCGGGACGCGCGGGGCCCCCAGCTCCGGATCCGTGAGCACGCTGTCCCTCAGTGCCTCGAGCACGCTCGTAGACCTCACGATGCTGAACGGGACACCGTGGTCGCGAACCAGATGCTCCTGCTTCTCCTTTCCGCGGAAGTAGTGGCTGTTCACGCGGTCGACGCCCACGACAGACAGCAGCAGGTGGTGTTTGACGCCGGCTGCCTCACCGGCGCGTAACAGATTGGTTGTGGCAGTGCCGAAGAATTTCTCGGCCTCCGAGTAGGGGATTGCAGCGGGGAGGTTCGTGGTGTCGATGACGACGTCCGCGTTTGCGAACGCCTCAGCGAGACCGAGTCCAGTGAGGGCATCGATGCCGTGACGTGGCGAGGCGACGACGACCGAGTACCCCTGGTCGTCCAGTGCTCGAGCTATGCGCGATCCGATGCGTCCGGCACCGCCGGCGATGACGATCTTCATGTCTAGTTGACCGCGCACCCGGACGTTCTGTGACAACCGAGACTCATCACTACTCCGCCCTGCGGCCTATGTCACGTCCGCCGACCTCGTCGAAGGGCCCGTCGAGGACCACCGGACGGCTGACGGTTCGCCCCGATGCGGCGAGGATCCGGGTCAGCCACGCACTGGCTTGGGTCCGAGCGCTGCTGATGCCGATACCGTCCACGCCAGCGTCCGGCAGTGCGCCCGCGAGCTCGCGTCGCGACCTGATGTCAGGCTTCGTATAGACCTTCGGAGGTGCCAGTCCATCGAGCAGCCAGACCTCGCCGTGCTCGGTGGCGGTGATCCGAGCCTCCTCGAAGATCCCGGTCGCGGCATCTTCGTCACCGCGCCAGGCAGCGAGGACCAGCGTGGCGTCTGTGTGCGGCGCCTGGCCGGTCTAGGCGGCGATAGCATCAGCTTCCTCGATCATCCGAGCGGCTGCTGCGAAGCCGCTGTAGTGGATCTGGACACCGCCGTAGTAGATGAGCGCGGATGGCAGCATGCTCAGCGCCCCGACCTCGCGAGCCACGCGCACCGCGCGACCGGAGCTGCGCCTCGATGGCCCGCCCACCGGATCGATCCTGATCGCTGGCGGCCGCTGGTGATGAGCTTCCAGCAGCTCTACGGGCTGGGGGAGCGGGTCCATCCGTCGCGGCTGGCGAGCATCGACGAGGAGCTCTACCGGTGAGCGGCGCCGGGTCGATACATCCGAGCATCGGATTGTGGTCCGGGTCGACATAGACCTGTGGCGGGCGTCACATCTACGGTCGGTCTGCCTGCCGGGAGGCGGCGGGCTGGTCTCGCTCAGGAGGATCGGTCATGGGTCTCGGGTTTCGGATCTCATCCAGGTTGCGGCAGCAACGACTCGGTGCCGCGCTCGCGGGCCTCGGCCTGGTGCTGGCCGGTGGTGCAGCCGTCGCAGTAGCACCGGCCGAGACCTCCGCGGCCGCGGCGGGCACGTGGACGGCTCGGACGGCGGGTGGGATGACCACCCAGCTGTACGTCCCCAGCACCGCTCCGACGCTCGGCACCGGGCGTGCGCTCATGGTCAACCTGCACGGCTGCGTCCAGACCTCGGCCGCTCTGCGTGACGGCGGCAACTGGGCCGCGACCGCGGACGCGCGCGGGATGGTCGTGGCGATCCCGGCGGCGCCTAACGGCGGCGTACTCCTCGGCTGCTGGGACTACTACGACAGCAACCACTCCCGGACTTCGCCGGGGCGCCACGACGACAACCTCCTCCAGCTGGTCAGCGACCTGCTCGCCGATCCAGCCTTGGACATCGATCCTGACCAGGTCTACCTGTCCGGGCTGTCCTCGGGCGGCGGCGAGACGATGGTGATGGGCTGCCTCGCACCCGACGTGTTCGCCGGGATCGGGATCAACGCCGGCCCTTCGGTCGGGACGACCTCGGGGCAGATCGGGTCGGTGGCGGTGACGCAGTCACAGGTCACCAACACCTGCCGGACCTTCGCCGGCTCCGCCTCGTCGGGGTTCGGCAGCCAGGTCACCTCGGTGATCTACGGCTCCAACGACACCACCGTCGCGCCCGGCTACAACACCCTGAACGCGCAGGTCATGGCCGGGATCTACGGTGCCGGGTCACAGTCGTCCTTCT
>JALZDD010000079.1 GCA_030862715.1 Actinomycetota bacterium
ACCTGGCCCGCACCCTGGGCTACACCCCCGGCCACCTCACCACCGTCATCCGCCAACGCACCGGCCGCACCCTCCTCGACTGGCTCACCGAGCGCCGCCTCACCGAAGCCCGCCGCCTCCTCCGCGAGACCGACCTCCCGCTCTCGGTCATCTCCGCCCGCACCGGCCTCACCGACCCTGGCTACCTAGTACGCCGCTTCAAATCCCGCTACGGCACCACCCCCGACCGCTGGCGCCGCGAGGCGTGAGGGCCGTTATCCAACAGATGTTCCGCGCAGAATGGCGACGGCCCGGCTCATCCAGCCTTACCTGTCACGTGCGCGAGCGTCGGCCAGCTTCGCCTTGAGCCAGTGAGGGATGGCGTCGTCACGTCGCGGGAACTTGTCGAGGTCAAGCCCGAATAGACCTGGATCGATGTCGCGCCGCCACGCTGGCTCGTCGTCGTAGTTGAAATCGACATCCGCCCGTCGCTGTCCGTCCTGGTTGGTCACGGTCCATTCCAACGACAGCCAGGTGCCTGCTCCCGGCCGATACATCACCTGGCGTAGCTCCTTGAACAGCTTGGAAGCCTGTCGTGGTCCCAGAGTTCCGGTCGTGGAGCCATCAGGGCGGGTGATCTGCATGGTTTCCTCTGCGAACATCGACAGCGCGCGACGATTGAGGACAAGCTTCGTCCAATCTCCCGTGACGCTTTCCGAGAGAATCGCGGAGATCTCCTCGATCAGCTCACCCTGACGAATCAATGCAGGGACCTCGGGATCAGTCGTCTCGGACATTCTCGAATTCCTCTCGATTGGTTCGCCGCTGTCGAAGACGGCACTACCCGCGACCGCTGAGGCCGGGAGGGTGAGCCGATGCGAAGGATCCGATTTGGGGCCTACCGGCCTTGCTGAGACGGGTGCCATTCAGGCAACAGATCCGGCGTCCGTGGGTACTTCGCATGATCCTGCAGTAGGAGGTCGCGTATGAAGTCTTTGCCCTCCTCGGACTTGTCGTAGGGCTTGCCGTAGTAGTCGAAGTCAGCCTTGAGGTGTCGCTGCGAGTCGATCGTCATGGTTGCGCGATACCAGGTGCCCGCACCGTCGGTGTACATGGCCTTTCGGAGCTTGTGCGCGTTGCGAGCGCCCGTCGCGGTCAGAGACAGGCTCTGGCTGCCACGTGGTGTGACGGCTTCTGCCCGAACCGTCGTCGAGTTCGCCATACCCGTCACGATGATCGTGATGTACTGCCAGTCGGATGGCGCGGAGTCCATCGCGAGTTTCCCGATGGACTCCAGAAGGTCGCTCGACAGCGTCATGGGATCATTCAAGTCGACGAGGGCAGCCATGTCAGCAGTCACTTGCACGCGCACGAGCCTCGGCGAGCTTGGCCCGAAGCCAGTCAGGGACCAGATCGTCGCGGCGCGGGAACTCCTCCAGATCGAGCCCATAAAGACCGGGGTCGACCGGCCTGCCCCACTCGGGTTCGTCGTCGTAGTTGAACTCGACCTCTGTGGACCACTGACCGCCGTCGTTGGCGACGATCCACCGCGATGAGAACCATGTTCCGGTACCGGGCCGGTGCATAAGCTCGCGCAGTTCCTCGAGCGCATCGAGAGCATTGGGGCCAGGTACGCGTTCGATCCTGCAGTCGGGCCGGACAGCGAGCAGCTCGATCTCGGCGTACATGGTGAGAACCCGAGAGGCATACTCCAGCCTCGTCCACTCACCCGGCACGGCTTCAGCAGCCAACGCCGCGATCTCGCTGATCAGCTCACCCTGGCGGATCGTCCCAGTTCCGCCGACTTCGCGGTCATGGTCGGCCACGAACTCAGATTCCTTCGATCAGATCGACGGTGGCGTCGCCGAGGTTGAAGTTGTTGATGACCTCCATCGCTCGCGCGCGTACACGTAGGTCGACTCGAGCATGCAGAAAGATGTCGCTTGTCGCATCGCCGGTGAAGATCAATTGCAGCAGATCGGGCTCGCCCCAGTCCGGGTTCAGCGACCCCAGCTCGGACACAGTCGCTCGCACGGGCGCGGAATCGACGCCCGTAAGGCCAGTGGCCACGATTGCATCGGCCAACTTGCGAGTGACGAAGAAATACGGGTGGGTCGTCACCAAGTCTTGATTCCGGTGGGCGTCGTAGTCCATGTGATCGCCCCACTCGCCGACCACATCTGGCTCAATCTCAAACAGCGTCATCGTGCGGACACGGTAAACCAGCTGTCATGACGGGCTCCGGTGATACGTCGCTCACGGCGTGCCGCAACGTCATCTCATGCCTACGAAGTGCGGGCTGCCTCGGTGAGCTGCTTGCGCAGCCAGTCTGGAACGTTAACGACGTGGGCGATGGACCATGCGATGAGTTCCACGAGTAATCCTTGTGTGGGTGGTCAGGCGGTGGCGGGGCACACCGCGGCGCGCTGGTCGCTCGTGTACGCGTTAGCCGCTCGCCGAGCTCCGGAGAAGCCGCTGAACCTGCTCGGCGCATCCCCAGGAAAGGGTCACGCCGGCGCCTCCATGGCCGTAGTTGTGGATGACGACCGTGCCGTTCATCTGCTCACCTTCGACCCGTACGCGGGAGCGCGTGGGACGCAAGCCGATCCGATGCTCGATAACGGGGACTGATGCAAGGCGTGGTTCTACGGCGATGCAGCGTTCGAGGATCCGATCGGCGGCCATCGGATCCGGAGTTGTGTCAGAGGAGCCGTCGATCGCGGTTCCTCCGAGAATTACGACCTCACCCTGGGGGTAGATGCACAGAAGGTCGCTCGACATGCCCGTGTCCTCTGAGAAGAACTCGGTCAGTCCGGGGTTCGCCACGATCACGTGCTGTCCGCGAATCGGGCGGAGGTCGGTGTCGTCAGCCAGCGTGGCGGCTCCCATGCCGGAGCAGTTGACAATCACGTCGGCGGCGGTGAGCGACGTCAGCGTTGACACATGCCGTTGATCGACGACGACCCCGGCAGCGCGGGCGCGTTCCATGAGGTAGCGGAGGTATTTCGGCATGTCGATGAGCGGCGCGCTGAACCGATAACCAGAGCGGAATCCGTCGGGAAGGTCATCCGCGTCGACAGGCTCGAAGCCTGGCAGAGAACGTGCCCAGCCCGGTGCTTCCTCTGGGTGTCGTGTTGCCTCGACACCGCTGCTCACCCGGACGCCGGTTGCTGCGTCCGATGCCAGATCGCGGAAGAGCTCGAGCGAGCACTGGCTCCACGCGTCCACCATCGCCTTTGGCTCAACGAGGTACGGCCCCCACATCGCGCCCGCTGCCAAAGATGTACGTCCAGGAATCTCGTCAGCGACAACCCGGACTGGATGGCCGGCCTCGGCCAGGACCACCGCTGTGGTCAGCCCAGTTACCCCAGCGCCGATGATGGTCACGCGCTTGTCAGGGTGCATGACTCCAACGTATCGAGTCGCGTGGTGGCCTTATGTGAGAACGGAGAGCGCCGAGTCCAGCTTTGGTAGGAACGTGGCGACGTGGGGGTTGCGCTGACGCCTTTGGAGGTCGCGAGAAAGGTTCCTGAGGACGGCAACGCTTCGAGGTGACCGCACCGACGTCAGGCGTGAGACGGCCTGATCTCCGGCCAGGCACGCCTGCTCAAGCTCGCCGCGCGTGCTGTGGCCAAGGGCCAGCCAGGCGCCTTCGAACAACGCCCGCCTGTCGCTGGAGCCACCGAGTTGTGCGGCATGCTCGCCCGTTTCCAGCAAGCTGGTCCCGTCCCGAAGTAGCCGCTTGGACGACGTCGTGCTCGTCCGGGACGTCGATCGCCCAAGCTGGATCATGGCGTATCCAGCCTGGCACTCGAGATGGTTCTCGGTAAGGAAGTACATCCATCGCGGTGCATCGTGGTTAGCAGCGACGGTGATCGTCTCGCGAGCTTCATCTGCTGCCCTGCGGAAGGCATCTTCCTCGCCACCAGCTGCGTATGCGTAGGCGAGACGCGACAGCACCGATGCTTTCACCGATGGGGAAGCGTGGCGTGCCGATCGCTCGGCCGCCTCACCCAGCGGGATTGCGTCGATGGGGCGCTCGCGCGAGGCCGCCTGGAACGCGAGGTCTGCCAGAACGTGGGCGCACAAGGCTTGGTCATCGACTTGGTGGGCGGCGCGCAGCGCGGTGGCGAAGTAGCGCTGAGCCAGGCCGTGCTCGGCGGCGTCGAACGCCATCCAACCGGCGAGCTGCCCGATCTCGGCGAGGGCTTGGAGCAGACGCTTCCGTGACGGCGTCGGGTAGTCGCCTTCGTGCAGGAGGAGACCGATCGAGCGGAACTGTGCGCTCACATAGGACAAGTGGTGGCCACCACCGTGCTTGTCGTCGAGTGCCTGTAGTAGAGGCAGGTTCTGCTCGACTTGGTCGACGAGCGGGTCGACCAGGCCGGTCGACGAGGTTGTGACCATCGCTCCCGGCGCGGCCGCGCCTTCCAGGTACTGCGACACGATCGCCGTGAGGCCCGCACCTGATATCGCGAGGAAGCGCCTTCGGTCGAGGAGCCCGCCTCGGACCCAGTCGTCCACGATGTCCTCCAGACCCGTCATGGTCCATGGTCGATCGAGGCCACGGCCGGCCGCGAGCACAGGGGCAACATCGCTTGCCTTGCCCTGCCAGAGCTCTGCGACCGACACGACACGGCCAAGTTCTTGTGACAGCAGGTGTGATGTCAGTGCTGGTAATGGTGCGCGAGGGATCGTGCCCTTGTCGCGCCAGTGGTACGGAGCAGACTCGGCGGTCGTGCCCGCTCCGAACTCGTGGTTGAGGCGTCGAGCCAGCCTCTTCGGGCTCCACCCGAGCTCTTCGAGGGCAGCAGTCAGAACGGCATTCGGCTGTTCAGACCGGATTCCCATCCGTCGTCCCCCAACTGTGTGCCAGCATCGTTGATGCCCATTATGGGCTCATCGAGGTTTGCGCACAGGCGCAGCGACGCGAAGTTGACCGAGTTGACCCGTTGATCGCCTGTCGCGCGGCGGCAGTTCCGGGGTGTGCTTGTCGGGTGTCTTCAGGACTCCAACAACTGCCGAAATCGATGGGGATGACTCGGATGTCGCTGTTCGCTACATCGAATCCGTTGTCCACGAATGGAGCCATGTGTCGTCAATGGATCCCGTATCGCGTCCCGCGGTTGCCGCACGCTCATACCTGCGACCGGCCGCACGATCACGGTGCGGCTGAGCGGCACCATTGCCCGTTGTGCGGGTGCTTGTGGTCGCGGCCGGTTGGCGAGGGGTCGTGAGCGCGCCCGTGGCGGTCGTAGGCAGCCGTGCGCGCCCGGGTCGGCCACGGCACATTCCGGTCTCGAAATCGTCCTCTGTCGCGCCGCGTGATCAGATCCTCCAGGCCTCGGCCAAGTTGTTTACGGCGAAGGGTTTCGCGGCCACCTCTACTCGCGAGATCGCTGAAGCGGTGGGCATTCGGCAGGCCTCGCTCTACTACCACTTCGCGGGCAAGGACGAGATCCTCGCAGCCTTGCTCGGTGCCACGGTCCGCCCTAGCCAAGACAAGGTCGCGCAGATCGAGACTGAGGTGCCACCGGATTGTCCCGAGGCTGCCCTGTTCCTGCTCGCCTTCATCGATGTCCACACCCTGGCGAACGCGCCTCACAACGTCGGCATGCTCGCGCTGTTGCCCGACGTCGTCTCGGCTGGCAAGGGCGAGGTCTACGCCGAGTTCCAAGATGAGCGCCGGAAACTGGCCTCCGCCTACGCGACCTTCGGGGCTCGCCTCGCAAAGCCGCACGGGGTGACCACCCCCGATGAGGCCCTGGGCGCGATGCTGATCCAGCAGGTAGAAGGGATCATCACTCTCCGCGCCGACGGTGTCGCCGTCGATGAAGCGCGGGCGCACGAGATCGCTGCTGGCTGCTTGCGCCTCTGTGGCTGTGGCCGCGATCGGATTAGCGAGGCGCAGCGGGTCGCCGAGGACTTTGTTGCGCGACACCTCCGCATAGACGACCAAGGGACCTCGTGAAGCATGCCCTTCCACCGAACTGGCCAGAGGGTGGCGTTCACGTTTGCGCTCGGATGGACTGCGCGTTCTGCCTGACTGTGGTGTGATTTTCTGCGGCACCACGTTCGGGGGTGGTCGGATGGCGGGGCACGGGAAAAGGATCGGGACATCGAGGCCGTCCCGATCATTGGTGCGTCTATCGGCGCTTGCGCTCGTCATCTGTCTGCTCGCTTTGGCGGGGCCGGCGGCTGCGGGGCCGAGGGGGATCGATATTCCGATCCCGTTCGATCCGACGGGTGGGCTCTCGGGTGTGAGTGATGCGTGTAACAACCTGGATGCGCCGATGCCGGCTTCTCCGTATGGGGATGGCAGCTTCATCGTGCGGATGACGGCGTTGGGGGCGGCGTCGAAGGCGGGTACGGAGCTGAACGACCCGGAGAAGATCAACGACGAGCTGGATCCGTTCCGTAACAAGGACGAGGTCTCGTTGGAGTCGGCCTATGGGACCTCTCCGCAGTGGTGGACCTATGACAATGGGTGCACGGGGCAGTTCATCGCGGGGGCGGGGACCTCGATCGGCAACATCATGTTGGAGATCTCGGGGATCTTGCCGAACTGGTCGCATGCGTTGTTGAACGCGGTGATCGGGGAGAACTCCTTCCTCAAGGCGTTGGACGACCCGATCGTGGCGGCCTCGAAGGCGGTCACCGATGGGGTGTGGGCGCCGTGGGTGAGCGTGGTGTTGTTGCTGGTGGCGGCGACGGTGATGATCCGGGCGCGTGATGGCCGGTTCGCGCGGGCGGTCACGGCGGCGGGCTGGGCGTTGGGTGTGTTGGTGGTGACCTCGTGGCTGATCCAGTATCCGGTGGAGTCGACCAAGCTGGTCGATGACGGGGTCCGCTCGGCGACGGGGATGATCGCGACCGGGTTCAACGACGGCCGGACGGTGCCCGGCGTCAACGACGACAAGTTCGGTGAGACCGACGCGGTCAAGGCCGTGGACGGTCAGATGGACGAGGTGGTGCGTTCGACGCAGTACCGCACCTGGCTGGCCGGGGCGTTCGGTGATCCGGACTCGGCCACCGCGAAGACGTATGGGCCGCGGGTGTTCCGGTCGACGCACTTCTCCTGGCAGGAGTACGACACCTACCGCAAGGACCCCAACGGCGAGGGCAAGAAGGTCCTGGAGGCCAAGCAGGACGCGTTCAAGGAGCATGCCGAGG
>JALZDD010000115.1 GCA_030862715.1 Actinomycetota bacterium
TTGGCGAGCTGGTAGAGGTCGCGGCCGGAGAGGCCGGTGGTGTGCATCTTCTTCATCACCAGCGAGACGCCCTTGGCCTTGAAGCCGATGTCGTACTGCCGGGCGACGATCTTGCGGTGGATGCCGCGGATCACCCGGGACTGGTTGGCCGAGCGGTCGAAGTCGCCGCCCGGGAGCGTCTTGCGGGCCCGCGCGAAGTCGACCGAGTGCGGGCCGCTGATGTGGATGCGGCCCTTCTTGAAGCCGTAGCGCGCGACGTACGGATCGCTGAAGGCACGCGGGTTGTCGACGTCGACGCCACCGATCCCGATCACCATGTCGCTCATGCCGGAGAACGAGGTGACGAAGACGTACTGCGGCTGCACACCGACGAGGTTGCCCACGGCGCGGCCCATCAGCTTCGGGCCGCCGTAGAGCAGCGCCGAGTTGATCTTGTCGCGCCCGTGGCCGGGGATGTTGACGTAGGAGTCGCGCGGGATGCTGATGTCGGTCGCATAGCCCGAGGACGGGTTGAAGCCGATCAGGTGCAGCGCGTCGCCGCGGCTGCGGGTGACCTTCTGGCCGGGACGGGCGTCCGAGCCGACCGCGAGGACCCAGATCGTGCCGCCCTTGCGGGTGAACTTGGCGACGTCGAGCCCCTTGGCCCACTTGGTCGCGATCAGCTCCGCGCGCGGCTCGGCCACCTCGGCGTCGGGCACCAGGACGGCGGTCAGCGCGAGCACCACGCCCAGCGCGAGCGTGGTCAGGAGACGGCGGCGTACGAGCGTCGTCATGCGGCTCATGACTTGTCTCCCGAGGGGCTGGGCGAGGCGGAGGGCGGCGTGGTCAGCTTCTCCTCGCGGGTGATGTTGAAGCCGAAGACGGCCCAGGAGGTCTTGGTCGGCACCATGTCCAGCGTGCCGCGGACGGTCTGGCGCGACGCACGGTCGCCCGTGGTGTCGTAGACCAGCCGCACCCGTGCGACCGCGCCGACCGGGTAGTTGTTGTTGGCCAGCAGATCGACGTGGACGTCGCTGGCGACCACCTCGACCCCGTCGATGTGAGGGGCGATCGTGGCGTTGCTCATCTGCGTCATCTGCTTGCCCGCCTGGGCGATCGTGCCCTTGGAGAAGCCCGGAAAGGACTTCGCGGTGAAGGTGGAGGTCGCGCGGGGGTAGTCACCCCCGACGTACGCGGCCTGCAGCCACCGGTCGACGACCTCGGCCACGTTGGTGGCGACCGCCTGGTGCCGGCTCTTGGGGAACTTGCCCTGCACGTGGACGAGCTTTGCGGCCGACTTCACGGTGGGCGCGGGGGTCGGCGACGGGGACGACGAGGCGGCCGGCTTGTCGGGCTCACCACCGCATCCGGTGAGCGCCAAGGTGCTGCTCAGGGCCGCCGCCGTGAGTGCCGTTGCGACGCGCGGAAGGCGCCTCGTACTGCTGCTCGTCATGTGGGGAATCCGCCTCATCGACCTGCTCCGGGACCGGGCCACTGTACGCATACCGACCCGGGTTGCAAGTACACCCGGTAGGTAACGCAAGATGTGGGACGGATTACATCCTGTCCACAGGGAGAGCCTGCATCGGGCATTTGCGTGTTCGTGGGGATAGCCTTGGCCGTGGGCAACCATTTCTTACAGTGCGAAAATTCGGAAGAGGCGAATCAAGCCGTGTCCTCAGGCACCCCGTCCCCCAACACTGCCGACATCCCAGCGGAATTCGGCGCCAACGAGTGGCTGGTCGAGGAGATGTACGACCAGTACACGAAGGATCCCAGCAGTGTTGACCCCGTGTGGGTGAAATTCTTCGAGACCAATGGACAGCCTGGCGCGTCGCCGAACGGCGCCGCGGCCCCGGCGAAGCACGCCGCCCCCGCAGCCAAGGCTCCGGTCTCCCCCGCGCCGGCCACGGCGCCCGCGCCGACCACCCCTACCTCCGCCGAGGCGCCGGCGGCCAAGGCGGCCCCGGCCCCCAAGGCCAAGCCGCGCCCGGCCGCGCAGGCCGCCGAGCCGGCCAAGGGCACCGCGACGCCCACTCCCAAGGACGCCCCGAAGCCGACCGCCGTCGCCGTCACCGACGAGCCGACCTACACCACGCTGCGCGGCATCCCCGCCGCCACCGCCAAGAACATGGACGTGTCGCTCTCGGTGCCGACCGCGACCTCCGTGCGCAACATGCCAGTCAAGCTGCTGTGGGACAACCGCACGGTCATCAACAACCACCTCAAGCGCGCCCGCGGCGGCAAGGTCTCCTTCACCCACCTCATCGGCTACGCCATCATCAAGGCGATCAAGGCGATGCCGGCGATGAACAACACCTACGCCGAGGTCGACGGCAAGCCGACCCAGGTGACCCCGCCGCACATCAACCTCGGTCTGGCCATCGACCAGCAGAAGAAGGACGGCACCCGTCAGCTCGTCGCGCCGTCCATCAAGGGCTGTGAACTGATGGACTTCGCCGGCTTCTGGACTGCGTACGAGGACATCGTCCGCAAGGCCAAGGACAACAAGCTGTCCATGGCCGACTACTCCGGCACCACGGTCAGCCTGACCAACGTCGGCGGCATCGGCACCAACAACTCGGTGCCGCGCCTGATGCAGGGCCAGGCCGCGATCATCGGCGTCGGCTCGATGGACTACCCGCCCGAGTTCCAGGGCGCCTCCCCCTCGAAGCTCGCCCAGAACGCGGTCTCGCGGATCATGACGATGACCTCGACGTACGACCACCGGGTCATCCAGGGCGCCCAGTCCGGCGAGTTCCTGGCCACCGTCCACCGGCTCCTGCTCGGTGAGAACGAGTTCTACGACGAGATCTTCGCGTCGCTGCGGATCCCCTACGAGCCGATCCGCTGGAACCAGGACATCGACACCACCCACGACGACCAGATCTCCAAGCAGGTCAAGGTCGGCGAGATCATCCACGCCCACCGCGTGCGTGGTCACATGATGGCCGACACCGACCCGCTGGAGTACAAGCAGCGTTCGCACCCCGACCTGCAGATCGAGTCGCACGGGCTGACCCTGTGGGACCTCGACCGCGAGTTCCCGGTCGG
>JALZDD010000122.1 GCA_030862715.1 Actinomycetota bacterium
AAGGACGACGGCTGGGAGCTCATGCACACCCACGACGAGGCGCTGGTCGTGCCCAGCGACGTCGCGCTCGGCCACCACTACACCAGCACCCACCCGACGGTGCACTTCCGTCACCGGATGATCGTGACCAAGCTACTCGAGGACCGACACCTCAGCCTCACCCACAACACCGTCACCATCCGCCGCCCGGGCGAGGAGACCGAGCACCGCGAGATAGGTCTCGACGAGGTGATGGCCTACGTCGAGGAGCTCGAGGTGCCGCTCACCGATGAGGAGCGGACCCGCCTCGGTGAGCGGCTGAAGGCACTGGACTAGCGACTGGCGTTGTCGGTGATGATCCGCATCGCCATCGTCGGGTCCTCGGAGAGGTCGGTGATCAGCTGCCGGCGGTCCAGCACGGCCTCGTCCAGGTGAGGGCCGAGCGCGCCGAGCAGCTCACCGGTCGTGGTCGCCGGCATCGCGTTGAGCACGCGCCGCGCCCGGCGCCCGGAGTAGGGCACCACGCGAGCCAGTGCTCCGGCCACCGACCGCGTCGCCTCCGCGAACGGCGTCGTGATCGGGTCGGTGATGGGACTGAGCCAGTCGGCGGCACGCTCGGCCTCGGCGACAGAAGTGCGCGCCTTCAGGTCGGCGAGGCGTACGTCCTCCAGCGCCTGCTCCAGACGACGCTGCTCGAGGAACGCGAGAGCGACGACGACGCCGGCGCCGAGCACGCCGAGCAGCGCGAGGCTAGCGACCAGCATGGACCTTGACCTCCGCCACGACGCCCTCGTCGGCGAGCCGCTCGCGCAGCGACTCGGCGGCCTGGTCGTAGACCATCTTCGAGAGCAGAGCCGGCCGCACCTTGTGCAGCATCGTGGCCGCCTTGGTCTGGGCGGAGGCCAGCTCGAGCGGGTTGAGGATGCGGATGCTCAGCAGCCGGTCCTCCGGCGGAAGCTCGGCGTAGGCGGTACGCGGAGCCGAGATGTCGGCCTGCTCCAGCCGCCACAGCAGGCCGATGGTCTCGGCACGCAGCGCCTTGTTGGCGCGCCTCAGGCGCCACGCGACAGCGGCGGCGGCCACGGCGCTCACCAGCGCCACGACGGCGATCAGGGTGCTCAAGGCTCTCCTCGAATCACTAGTGCCCGACGAGTAGCGGCCCGACGGGTGGCCCGGTCGGACCAATCATGGAGCATCCGAGGATCGCTGTCAGCGGCGGCGGTCACAACGCGGCGCGCCGGGCTGATTCGAAATGTCGTTCGACATCATGTATCTTGATATCAAGAGATCGGCGGCACGTCTGTCGGTAAAAGGTTAGGTGAGCCTTTGTTTTCCCGGCGTAGGTGGCCGGGGCAGGATGGGCCTCAAAGACTTGAATTCGTACGTCTGTGGACGCGAGCAAGGAGATGAACGCGTTGGCCAGCAAGGACAGCTTCGGTGCCAAGAGCACCCTGGACGTGGACGGTAAGTCCTACGAGATCTTCCGCCTGGATGCGGTCAAGGGTGAGGGCCTCGACGTCGCGTCGCTGCCCTTCTCGTTGAAGGTGCTGCTGGAGAACCTCCTACGCACCGAGGACGGCGCGAACATCACCGCCGACGACATCAAGGCCCTGGCGGGCTGGGACGAGACCGCCGAGCCCGACAAGGAGATCCAGTACACGCCGGCGCGCGTGATCATGCAGGACTTCACCGGCGTGCCCTGCATCGTCGACCTGGCCACCCTGCGCGAGGCTGCGGCCGAGCTCGGCGGCGACCCGACGAAGATCAACCCGCTCTCGCCCGCCGAGATGGTCATCGACCACTCCGTGATCGCCGAGGTCTTCGGCACGCCGGAGGCCTTCGAGAAGAACGTCGAGATCGAGTACGAGCGCAACCGCGAGCGCTACCAGTTCCTGCGCTGGGGCCAGACCGCCTTCGAGGACTTCAAGGTCGTCCCGCCGGGCACCGGCATCGTCCACCAGGTCAACATCGAGCACCTGGCCCGCACCGTCTTCACCCGTGAGGTGGACGGCGAGCTGCAGGCCTACCCCGACACCTGCGTCGGCACCGACTCGCACACCACCATGGTCAACGGCCTGGGCGTGCTCGGCTTCGGCGTCGGCGGCATCGAGGCCGAGGCCGCGCTGCTCGGCCAGCCGGTCTCCATGCTGATCCCGCGCGTGGTCGGCTTCAAGCTCAACGGCGACCTGCCCGAGGGCTCGACCGCGACCGACCTGGTGCTCACCATCACCGAGATGCTGCGCAAGCACGGTGTGGTCGGCAAGTTCGTGGAGTTCTACGGCGACGGCGTCACCGCCCTGCCGCTGGCCAACCGCGCCACCATCGGCAACATGAGCCCCGAGTTCGGTTCCACCATCGCGATCTTCCCGGTCGACGAGGAGACCATCAACTACCTCAAGCTCACCGGCCGCTCCGAGGAGCAGCTCGCGCTGGTGGAGAAGTACGCCAAGGAGCAGGGCCTCTGGCACGACCCGGCCGCCGAGCCGCGCTACTCCGAGAAGCTCGAGCTCGACCTGTCCACGGTCGTCCCGAGCATCGCCGGCCCGAAGCGCCCGCAGGACCGCGTCTCGCTCACCGACGCCAAGACCTCCTTCGAGGGTCACCTGCCGACGTACACCTCCAAGGCGACCGACGCGAAGATCCCGGTAACCCTGGCTGACGGTCAGCAGTTCGAGCTGGAGAACGGCGCGGTCACGATCGCCTCGATCACCTCCTGCACCAACACCTCCAACCCGTCGGTCATGATCGGTGCGGCGCTGCTGGCCAAGAAGGCAGTCGAGAAGGGCCTGACCCGCAAGCCGTGGGTCAAGACCACCCTCGCGCCGGGCTCGAAGGTCGTCACCGACTACTACGACAAGTCGGGCCTCACGCCCTACCTGGAGAAGGTCGGCTTCAACCTGGTCGGCTACGGCTGCGTGACCTGCATCGGCAACTCGGGCCCGATCATCCCCGAGGTCTCGGCCGCGGTGAACGAGCACGACCTCGCCGTCGTCTCGGTCCTCTCCGGCAACCGCAACTTCGAGGGTCGCATCAACCCCGACGTGAAGATGAACTACCTCGCGTCGCCGCCGCTGGTCATCGCCTACGCCCTGGCCGGCAACATGAACGTCAACCTGTTCGAGGACGCCCTTGGCCAGGACCAGGACGGCAACGACGTCTTCCTCAAGGACATCTGGCCGACCCCGGCCGAGGTCGAGGAGACCATCGCCACCGCGATCTCCTCCGACATGTTCACGAAGGACTACGCCGACGTCTTCGCGGGCGACGAGCGCTGGCAGAACCTGCCGACCCCGACGGGTGACACCTTCACCTGGGACGAGGAGTCGACCTACGTCCGCAAGGCTCCCTACTTCGACGGCATGGCCAAGGCGCCCGCCCCGGTCACCGATATCGAGGGTGCCCGTGTACTGCTGAAGCTGGGCGACTCGGTCACCACCGACCACATCAGCCCTGCGGGCAACATCAAGAAGGACTCGCCCGCCGGCAAGTACCTCATCGAGCACGGTGTCGAGCAGCGGGACTTCAACTCCTACGGCTCGCGCCGAGGCAACCACGAGATCATGATCCGCGGCACCTTCGCCAACATCCGGATCAAGAACCAGGTCGCCCCGGGCACCGAGGGTGGTTACACCCGCGACTTCACCCAGCCCGACGCTC
Source organism: Actinomycetota bacterium (assembly GCA_030862715.1). The sequence continues at coordinate 3,637 of JALZDD010000122.1, forward strand.
CGGTCAGCTTCATCTACGACGCGGCGCAGAACTACGCCGCGGCCGGCACCCCGCTGGTCGTCCTCGGCGGCAAGGAGTACGGTTCCGGCTCGTCTCGCGACTGGGCCGCCAAGGGCACGTCGCTGCTGGGCGTCAAGGCCGTCATCACCGAGTCGTTCGAGCGCATCCACCGCTCCAACCTCATCGGTATGGGCGTCATCCCGCTGCAGTTCCCCAAGGGCCAGAACGCCGACAGCCTCGGCCTGACCGGTGAGGAGACCTTCTCGATCTCCGGCATCACCGCGCTCAACGAGGG
>JALZDD010000142.1 GCA_030862715.1 Actinomycetota bacterium
CGGGATGGTGCTCGCGGGCGAGGCGTACGGCATCGCGGCCGTTGACGGCCTCACCGACGACCTCGATCTCTCCCGTCCCGCGGAGCAGCTCGACCACGGCCGTCCTGATCAGCACCTGGTCGTCGGCTACGAGCAGCGTGAGTGTCATTCGTCGGTTCCTGTCTCGGCGATGGGAAGGATCGTCGTGACCACGAAGGACTCTCCGGCCACGCCGTACTCGATGGCGCCACGCACCGAGGCGACGCGTTCCGCCATCCCCACCAGCCCGTGACCCGTGCCTGCCTGGGACTGTTTCATGAGCGGGTTCGACACGCGGATCGATACGCCCCGTGGATCCACGTCGACATCGAGATCCGCGCTCCCCGGCCCATGGCGCAACGCGTTGGTCAGGCACTCCTGGATCACGCGGTAGGCAACGATGTCGACAGCCGTGGAAACCGGTGCGGGATCGCCGGAGGAACGGTACGTCACCGAGAGCCCGGACTTCTCGAACTGCTCGACCATGCCGGCCACGGTCGCCAGGCCACGTGCCGAGGTGGCCTCGACCGTCTCGTCGGGGGAGCGAAGCGTGGCGAGCATGTCGCCGATCTCCCGAAGCACTAGGCGCGACGACTCCCTGATGGTGTGCAGGGCCTCGCGGGCAGCATCTGGCCTGTCGGCGATGGCCGAGGAGGCGACGCCCGCGTTCAGGCTGATCACGGTGATCTGATGGGCGACCGCGTCGTGCAGATCCCGGGCGATCCGCAGCCGGTCCTCGGCGACCCGGCGGCGTGCCTCCGCCTCGCGAGTGGACTCGGCGCGCAGCGCACGGTCGGTGATCTCGGCGATGTACGCGGCACGAATCCGCGCGGTCTGCCCCAGCGCGACCGCCAACGCGACCTGGGCGGCCACCGGCACGATGTACGGACCGATGAGGGTGCCGATGGCGGCACTGAGCGCGATGACGAGCGCCGCCGCGACCAGAGCTCCAACGCTGATCGCTACTCGCCACGGGTTCCGGGCCGACACCGTGTAGACCGCGATCACGAGGGCGACGGTCGAGACCGGCGTACTGGTGAAGGTGAAGGACAGCGCGCACTGGAGCACGACGCCGCCGGCGAGCACGATCCACGGAAAGCGCGTACGCAGCAGCAGCAGTGCTGTGAACACCACCACCAGGCAGTAGCCGACGGGCGTACGTTCCCCCACTCGCTCGGAGACCGGGGCCAGGAACGCCGTCCCGGCGAAGAGCGCCAGGAGAGCCTCGCGCACCGGTGCGGGGATACGGGCCACAAGGCTCACCTCGGTCGCCTGGTTCACGACCCCAGTGTGCCGGTCACCGACCTGATCCGTATCGACCATCCGGGCGAGGCGCTCCTACTGCGCTCGCAGTAGGCCCAGAATGAGGCACCCCTGACGTACGCCTAAGGCAGGCGCCTCATGCGTGGTGCTACCTCAGGGGCAGAAGCTGGATGCATGACTTACAGCAACCAGATCAGCTACGACGCCGAGCTGGCCTACCGCCAGCAGACCATTCGCCGCGCGACCGCGGCCGACCGGCTCGCCCGCCAGGTGAAGCGCCGCCGTCCGCGCCGGATGGACTCGATACACAACTGAGTCCTCGGATGACGGTAATGCGGGAGAATCCCGCGCCCGGAGGCGCGATGATAGGGCACATGGCGCAAAGTGCTCGGTCATTCGTAGGTCGCGACCCTGAGTTGCGGACCCTCACCGGGCTGCTCGGAGTCGCCTCGACCACCGACGCCCGGCGCCAGCACGTGCTCCTCGCCGGCGACGCCGGCGTCGGGAAGACGCGCCTGCTCACCGCGCTGCGCGACCGTGCCGTCTCCGATGGCTGGCAGGTTCATGCGGGACACTGCGTCGACTTCGGCGAGAGCGCCGTGGCGTACATGCCGTTCTCGGAGATCCTCGATCGCATCGTCGCGGACCTGCCCGACGTCGTCGAGCGGGTGGCGGCCGACTACCCGGCGCTGGCCAGGCTGAGGCCCGTACGCCGCGTGATGGGCGCCAACCAGGGGGCCGCCCCGACCGGCACCGACCGTGGGCAGCTCTTCGACGCCGTCCACACCCTCTTCGAGGCAGCCGCCGAGAAGGCGCCGCTGCTGGTCGTGGTCGAGGACACCCACTGGGCCGACCAGTCCACCCGCGACCTGCTGACCTACCTCTTCACCCGGCCCTACGTCGGCCCCGTCGCGATGGTCGCGTCCTACCGCGCCGACGACATCCACCGCCGCCACCCGCTGCGCCGCCAGGTCGGCGAGTGGGGCCGGCTGCCCGACGTCGAGCGGATCGTGCTCGAACCGCTCTCCGACGACTCGGTGCGACTGCTGGTCCACGAGCTCGCCCCCGGCAACGGCAAGGTCGACGCCGAACGAGTCGTACGCCGCGCCGAGGGCAACGCGTTCTTCGTCGAGGAGCTGGTGCAGGCCGGCTGTGACGAGGACCTCCCGGTCGACCTCGCCGACCTGCTGCTGGTGCGCCTGGACCGGCTCGACGGCTCGGCCCGGAGCGTGGTCCGCACGGCGAGCATCGCCGGGCGCCGGGTCACCCATGAGCTGCTCGCAGCGGTGACCGAGATGAAGACCGACGAGCTCGACGACGCGCTGCGCACCGCGGTCGAGCAGAAGGTGCTCGAGCCGACCGGCTCCCGCTACACGTTCCGCCACGCGCTGCTCGCCGAAGCGGTCTACGACGACCTGCTGCCCGGCGAGCGGGTGCGTCTGCACGCCCGGTTCGCCGAGGTGCTGAAGGAGACGCCCGGGCTGGGCGCTGCCGCGGAGCTCGCCCTGCACGCCAAGCACGCCGGCGACCTGGCGACCGCGCTGCGGGCTCGCATCGCCGCGGCCGAGGAGGCCCGCAGCGTCAGTGGTGTGGGCGAGGCGGCCCATCACTACGAGAAGGCGCTGGGCCTCGCCGCGGACCCGAAGGTCGCCCAGGCGGCCGCGGTGAACCTGGACCGGGTCTACGAGCGCGCCGCCGACACGCTCATCCTCGCCGGGCTGCCCTCGCGCGCCGACGCGATCCTGGCCGAGCGGCTCGACGCCATCCCGGCCGGCCCGTCGGTGGGCCGGGCGCTGCTGCTGGCGACCCGGGCCGAGGCGGCCCTCGCCATGGAGAACGGCGACCCGCTCACCCACTCCCACGACGCGATGGTCGCGCTCCCCGCCGACGCCGAGCCCAAGGCGCGGTGCGCCGTTCTCGCCGTGCGCACCCGGACACTGGTGACCTACCGCCGCAGCGAAGAGGCCGAGGCCGTCGGGCTGGAGGGCATCGAGATCGCCGAGCGGCACAGCCTCTCCAAGCTCGCCTCCGACATGGCCACCAGCCTGTCGATGCTCAAGGTCCGCACCGGCCGCGCTGGCGGTGACAAGGTCGAGGGCTTCCGGCAGGTGCTGCGCGAGACGATCGACCAGGCGCGACGGGTCGGGTCGACGTACGCCGTCAGCCGAGGGCTGTTCACGCTCGGCCGCTCCTATGACGAGGCCGGTGACTACGCGGAGGCGCTGAGGTGGTTCCGGGCGGTGATCGACGACGCCGGCGGCGAGTCGCTGCAGTGGTCGCCCTACGCCGCCGCGGCCCGCTCTGACATCGTCCGGATCCAGATGGTCCTGGGGGAGTGGGACGAGGCGCTCGCGCTGACCGGCGGCAACCTGCCCGACGCGCCGCCGATCCCGGTCGCGCTCCTCGACATGCTCCGGATGATGATGGAGCAGGCGCAGGGGGCATCGGTCGGTGAGGCCGCCAACGCGTTGCGGCCGTTCTGGACCCAGGAGGGCCTGATCGCCCTCTACGGCTCGGTGGTGGAGATGACCGCGCTGGCCCGTGCCGGCGACCCCGAGGGAGTGCTCAGGGTCTACGCGGACGCGGTCGAGACGCTCTCGCAGTTCTGGACCGAGTGGTTCGGCGGCCGGGTGCGGTTGGCGGTCGTGGCCGCCTCCGGGATCGCGCAGATGCTGCCCTCGCTGCCGGCGGCGCGGTGGCCGTCGCTGGTGGAGGCTGTCGACGGGCTGCACAGCGACGGCGAGCAGGTGGTCGCGCAGTACGAGCCCGGGGAGTGGGGTCCCGAAGGCCGGTCCTGGACCGCCCGGCTGGAGGCGGAGGTGCTCCGCGTCCACTGGCTGGCCGGCATCGACGCCCCGCCCCAGGAGTCGCTGCTGTCGGCGTGGGAGCGCGCCGAACAGCAGGTCGAGGCCTACGGCGACGTCCCAGGCCTGGCCGCCGTCCGGACGACGTACGCCGCCATCCAGCGGGCCATGGGAGACGTGGCCGGCTCGCGGGTGACCGCCGACAAGGCCCGGGAGACCGCGAAGCGGCTCGGGCTGCAGCCGTTGCTCGACGAGCTGAGGTCGCTCGGCGCGACGGCGGTCAAGCAGCAGCAGGCGACGTCGACCTCCCTGACACCGCGGGAGAGCGAGATCCTGACGCTGGTGGCCGCGGGACGCAGCAACGGCGAGATCGGCAAGCAGCTGTTCATCTCCACGAAGACGGTCTCCGTGCACGTCTCCAACATCCTCGGCAAGCTGGGCGCCGGGAGCCGCACGGAGGCGGCAGCCATCGCGCGCCGTCAGCAGCTGATCAGCTGAACTTGTGGTGCTCGATAGCAACGTGTGGCTGAATTGTCACCATCACCACAGGCGGGTCGAGGAGCAGATGTGAAGCAGGGCGGGCAGCACCCGATCGCAGCCGGAGTCACGGCGCTCGTCGCGGTCGCGGTGGGGGTGGGGCTGATCATCGGGATCGCGATGTTCGTCGGCGCCAACATCCTGGGCCTCGGTGGCGGCGGTTCCGCCGACGACCAGGCCACCGACCCGGACGCGGGTGCCTCGCTCTACGCGCCGTCGCCGAAGCCGACCAAGACCGCGAGCGGGCCGGCGATCACCCTCAACGCCTCGCCGACGAGCGCTCCGGAGAAGCAGGCGGGCACGGCCTCCACGAGCCCGTCGCCCTCCAAGTCGGTCGAGGAGAAGCCGGCGAAGAAGGAGATCACCCTCCAGGCCGGCACCGTCGCGGCGGAGCCGATGGAGCGGATCGATCTCAGCGGGATCTACCCCGGCGGCGAGGGCGCCATCCTCCGCCTCGAGCGCAACGACGGCCAGGGCTGGGAGGATTTCGGGATCCCGGACGTACCGGTCACCGGCGAGCAGTTCTCCACCCCGATCCAGTCCGGCCGGGTCGGGAAGCACAAGTTCCGGATGAAGGACATCGACACCGGCACCTACTCCAACGTGGTGACCGTGACGATCGGCTAAGGGTCGGGCTGACGATGGAATAGGCCATTGGACGCTTGGTTGTATGTGGGTATGACGGTTCCCACGATCAAGCTCAATGACGGCACTTCGATCCCGCAGTTCGGTCTCGGCGTCTGGCAGGTGCCCCAGGACGAGACCGAGCAGGTGGTGAGCCAGGCTCTCGAGGTCGGCTACCGCCACATCGACACCGCGCAGATGTACCAGAACGAGGCCGGAGTCGGCGCCGCGCTGAAGAGCGCCGGGCTCGCCCGCGAGGACCTCTACGTCACCACCAAGCTCAACAACTCCCAGCACGACCCGGCCTTGGCCAAGGCTTCGCTGGAGAGGTCGCTGGAGCTGCTCGGCCTGGACCGCGTCGACCTGTTCCTGATCCACTGGCCGCTGCCGACGCAGTACGACGGGACGTACGCGAAGACGTGGGAGGCCCTCGTCGGCCTCCGCGAGGCGGGCCTGACCACCTCCGTCGGCGTCTCCAACTTCCAGCCCGACCACCTCGACAAGATCGTCGCCGAGACCGGCGTCGCCCCCGCGGTCAACCAGATCGAGGTCCACCCCTACTTCGCCAACGAGGCCGCTCGTGCGGCCACCTTGGCCCACGGCGCGAAGGTCGAGTCGTGGTCCCCGCTCGGACAGGGCGGCGGTGAGCTCACCGACCCGGTGGTCGCCGAGATCGCCTCCGCCCACGGCAAGTCGCCCGCCCAGGTCCTGCTCCGCTGGCAGATCGACCGTGGCGACATCGTCTTCCCCAAGTCCGTACGCCGCGAGCGGCTCGAGGAGAACCTCGCGATCTTCGACTTCGAGCTGACCGACGACCAGGTCACCGCCCTCGCGGCCCTCGACAAGGGCGAGTCCGGCCGCTCCGGCCCCCACCCCGACACCTTCGACTGGATCCCGTCCTTCTGACGCATCCACCCGCCGAGTCGGCTCGTCATGAC
>JALZDD010000042.1 GCA_030862715.1 Actinomycetota bacterium
AGGAGGTCGTACGCCGCGCCGCCGGCGGCTACATCCTCGACCTGCCGCGCTCCTCGGTGGACGCGCTCGCCTTCATCGACCTGCTCGACGCGGCCGAGGGCCCGGAGGCCTACGACCGGCTCGAGGAGGCCATCGCGCTGTGGCGCGCCGAGCCGTTCGACGAGCCCTCCGGGGACTCCCTGGCCGAGCGCACCCGGCCGTGGCTGGTAGACCGCTACCTCGCCGCGCTGGAGCACCGCGCCGAGCTCGACATCGCCACCGGTCGGGCCGCGAAGGCGGTCGCCGACGTGCGCCGGGTGGTGGGCGACCATCCGCTGCGCGAGTCCATGTGGGTGGTGCTCCTGGACGCGTTGGGCGCGGCGGGACGTACGGCCGAGGCGTTGGAGGCCTATGAGGAGGTCCGGGCGCGGCTGGCCGACGAGCTCGGTGCCGACCCCGGCGCGGAGCTCCGCTCCACGTTCGGCCGGCTGCTGGCCGGCTCCTCGTCGGCCCCGGAGATCGAGGCCGACCAGGGCCAGACGACAGTGCCTGCGCAGCGTGTCTCGGAGGAAGACATGGTCCCGAGGCAGCTCCCGGCCGACATCCCCAGCTTCTCCGGGCGTGAGGCCGAGCTCCGCCTGCTCGACGCGGTGACCATCTCCCACGACGCCGGCTGCCCGAGCGTCGTCGCCGTGCACGGCATCGGGGCGGTGGGCAAGACCGCGTTCGCGGTGCACTGGGCGCGTGCGCGGACCGAGCACTTCCCCGACGGTCAGCTCTTCATCGACCTGCGCGGCTTCGGGCCGGGCGAGCCGCTCTCGCACGCCCAGGCGCTCACGACCCTGCTGATCGGGCTCGGCGTCGACGCCGCCTCGGTGCCGGCCGAGGTGGACGCGGCGTCCGCCCTGCTGCGTACGACCCTCGCGCAGCGGCGCATGCTCCTCGTGCTCGACAACGCTCGCGACTCCACCCAGGTGCGACCGCTGCTGCCGGGTGGTGACTCGCTGGTGCTGGTGACCAGCCGGAGCCAGCTGCGTGGCCTGGCCACCCGGGAGGGTGCCCGCCGGCTCGCGCTGGACACGCTCGCCCCGGCGGAGTCGGCGGCCTTCCTGAGGCAGCGGCTCATCGACCGGACAGCCGCCGAGGAGGACGTACGCGCCCTTGCGGACAGGTGTGGACACCTGCCGCTGGCCCTCGCGGTCGCGGCCGAGCGCTGCAGTCGCTACCCCGACCTCTCGTTGACCGACCTGGTAGCCGAGCTCGACGGCGAGACCAGCCGGCTGGCCGCGCTGGAGGCGCCGCTCGACCCCATCTCCGACCTGCGCGCGGTCTTCTCCTGGTCCTACGACTCCCTCGACGAAGAGTCGCGGCGTGCCTTCCGCCTCCTCGGCCTCCGCCCCGGTCACGAGATCGGGATGCCCGCGATGGCGGCGCTCTTCGCCGTCGACATCGCCGCCGCCCGCCGCCTGGTCGACAAGCTGGTCGACGCCAACCTCGTCCGTGAGCACCGGCCCGGGCGCTTCGTGCTCCACGACCTCATCCGCGACTACGCCCTGGAGATGGGCTCGGAGAAGGAGTCCGGCGAGGCACTGCTGCGGCTGGTGAGCTGGTACACCCACTCCCTGGTCGCCGCCTCCGAGGCCGACGGCCGGTCCTTCCGGCTGATGAGCCTCGATCCCGTCGCCGACGGGGTGACGCCGCTGAGCTTCGCCACCTCACAGCAGGCCCGGGCTTGGGGCGACCGGGAGTGGCTGACCATGGGTAGCGCCGTACGTCTTGCCGTGCGCGCCGGCCTGCTGGGCCCCGCCTACCAGCTGGTCAACAAGATGTTCAGCCTCTCGATGCGGCACCCACCGGCCGAGACCATCCCACTCCAGGAGCTCGGCCTCGACGCTGCCCTCCGCGCGGGTCAGCATGTCGACGCGGCCTACATCCGCAACCAGTTCGGGATCAGCAGGGCGCGGGTAGGCGACCTGACCCGGGCGATCTCGGAGTTCCGCGGCGCCGCCGAGGTGTTCCGCGAGGCCGAGATCGCGGCCGGCCTGGAGATGGCGCTGTCCAACTGCGGCCAGGCGCTGAGCATGACCGGTTCTCTCGACGAGGCCGTGGCGGTCCTCGAGGAGGCGTACTCCGTCGCGGACAAGGCCGGGATGGACGACCGAGCCCGAGCGAGCCTGATCGGGCTGGCCGAGGTCTACGTCCGGATGGAGCGCTACGAGGACGCCGTACGGCTGGTCGAGGAGGAGATCGGCTACGCATCGGTCGACGTCGACTCCTCCGCCTCGCCGCGGATGACCCTGGTCGATGCACTGATCGGCCTGCGGCGCTACGCCGAGGCCGAGACCCACCTGCGGCTGGAGCTGACCCACCGCCTCGAGGAGCGCAACCGGTGGGGTGAGGCCAACGTCCTCGTACGCCGCGCCGTGATCGAGCGTGAGACCGACCGCCTCGCACAGGCCCGGGCGACGCTCCACGAGGTCGTCGCGATCCTCGACGAGGTGGGGGAGCTCGACCGCACCGCGCTGACCCGGGAGCGGGTCGAGGAACTGCTCGCCAGCGTCGGATCCTCCGCATCCGCGGATCGGGACGCCGACGCCGAGGCCGCCCAGGGGTTGGGCGGCGGCGTAGCGTTGCGTCCGTGACTGCCGCACCCACGATCAGCACCCTCGGCCAGCTTCGCGCGAGTGGCCATGTGTTCAAGTCGCTCCGCGAGGAGATCCGCGACAACCTGCTGGCGAAGCTGGCAGCCGGAGAGGACCCCTGGCCCGGGCTGCACGGGCTGGAGGACACCGTCATCCCACAGCTCGAGCGTGCCCTGATCGCCGGGCACGACGTCGTCCTGCTGGGCGAGCGCGGCCAGGGAAAGACCAGGCTGCTGCGTACGTTGGTCGGGCTGCTCGACGAGTGGACCCCGGTCATCGAGGGCTCTGAGCTCGGCGAGCACCCCTATGAGCCCGTCAGTGTGGGCTCACAGCGGCTGGCGGCGACGGCCGGCGAGGCGCTGCCGATCGCGTGGAAGCACCGCTCCGATCGCTACTCGGAGAAGCTGGCCACCCCCGACACGTCCGTGGCCGACCTGATCGGCGACGTCGACCCGATGAAGGTCGCCGAGGGACGCTCGCTGGGCGACCCCGAGACCATCCACTTCGGCCTGATCCCGCGCTCCCACCGTGGCATCGTCGCGATCAACGAGCTGCCCGACCTCGCCGAGCGGATTCAGGTCGCGATGCTCAACGTGATGGAGGAGCGCGACATCCAGATCCGCGGCTACGTGCTGCGGCTGCCGCTCGACCTGCTCGTCGTCGCCTCCGCGAACCCGGAGGACTACACCAACCGTGGCCGGATCATCACGCCGCTGAAGGACCGCTTCGGTGCCGAGATCCGCACCCACTACCCGCGCGAGCTCGCCGCGGAGATGGCGGTCATCCGGCAGGAGGCCGCGCTCGTCGCCGACGTACCCGACCACCTCCTCGAGATCCTCGCCGTCTTCACCCGTCACCTGCGCGGCTCCTCCGCCGTCGACCAGCGCTCCGGGGTCTCCGCGCGCTTCTCGATCGCGGGCGCGGAGACCGTCGCCGCCGCGGCCCTGCACCGCGCCACCGTCCAGGGCGAGGCCGACGCGGTCGCCCGTATGGTCGACCTGGAGACGGCCGTCGAGGTGCTCTCCGGCAAGATCGAGTTCGAGTCCGGCGAGGAGGGCCGCGAGGCCGAGATCCTCACCCATCTGCTGCGTACGGCCGTCGCCGAGACCGTCCGCAAGTCCTTCCGCGGCCTCGACTTCGCGCTGCTCATCGACGCCATCGAGGACGGCCGCATGGTCACCACCGGCACCAAGGTCGCGGCCGGCGACTTCCTGGCCGGCCTTCCCGTCCTGGGAGAGTCCGACCTCTACGACCAGATCGGCGACCGCGTCTACGAGTCCACCGGCGGCCCCAAGAACGACGGCCAGCTCGCCGGCGCCATCGAGCTGGCCCTGGAGGGCCTGTTCCTGGCCAGAAAGATCGGCAAAGACACCGCGGACGGGGAGACGATCTATGGCTGATCCGACGGGCGGCGCCAGGGGTAACACGGTGTTACAACGGGTAGCAGCGGGCTGCAGCACGCTCCTACCCGTGCGGACACCGTGTTACCCCGAGACGGCTTCGCCGAACGAGGCGCCACGATGAGCCGCTACAAGAAGTACGCCGGGGGTGACCCGCTCGCGCCGCCGGTCGATATCGCCGAGGCGCTGGACGCGATCGGCGAGGACGTGATGTCGGGCTACTCGCCCGAGCGGGCGATGCGGGAGTTCCTGCGGCGCGGGGGACAGGACCAGCGCGGGCTCGACGACCTCGCCCGGCAGGTCGCCGAGAGGCGCCGTGAGCTGTTGCAGCGCCACAACCTCGACGGCACGCTCGAGCAGGTGCGTGAGCTGCTCGACAAGGCGGTCCTGGAGGAGCGCAAGCAGCTGGCCCGCGACGTCACCATGGACGACGGCGACCGCGCGTTCCGGGAGATGCAGATCGACAACCTCTCGCCGAACACCGCGGCCGCGGTCAGCGAGCTCTCCTCCTACGACTGGACCTCACGAGAGGCCCGCGAGGCCTACGAGGAGATCAAGGACCTGCTCGGCCGCGAGATCCTCGACCAGCGGTTCAAGGGGATGAAGCAGGCACTCGAGGGAGCGACCGACGAGGACCGCGAGGCGATCGCGGAGATGCTGCGCGATCTCAACGAGCTCCTCGACAAGCACAACCGCGGGGAGGACACTCCCGACGACTTCGACGAGTTCATGGCCAAGCATGGTCAGTACTTCCCCGAGAACCCGCAGAACATCGACGAGCTGCTCGACACCCTCGCGCAGCGCTCGGCGGCCGCCCAGCGGATGCTGAACTCGATGTCGGCCGAGCAGCGACGCGAGCTGATGGAGCTCT